>JBIIAR010000092.1:0-8102 GCA_044239765.1 Microbacteriaceae bacterium | reverse complement strand
GTTGTCGGCGGCGAGGAGGATGGCGTCAGCCACGACATCAACGAGCACCTGTACACGACCCTCGAGGATGCCATCGCGACCGTCGAGGCCCTCGGCTTCGGCGAGCAGGGCCGCTACATGGCCGCCCTCACCTTCGGCAACGTGCACGGCGTATACAAGCCGGGCAACGTGCAGCTCAAGCCGAGCCTGCTCAAGGAGATCCAGGACGGCCTGCAGGCCAAGTACGGCACCAAGGCCTTTCCGCTCGACCTCGTCTTCCACGGTGGATCCGGCTCGACCGATGCCGAGATCGCCGAGGCGGTCGCCAACGGCGTCGTCAAGATGAACATCGACACCGACACCCAGTACGCCTTCAGCCGCTCGATCGCCGACACCGTGCTCAAGAACTACGACGGCTTTCTCAAGGTCGACGGCGAGGTCGGCAACAAGAAGATCTACGACCCGCGCGCGTGGGGCAAGACGGCAGAGACCGCTCTCGCGACCCGCGTCGTCGAGGCGACGAAGCAGCTCGGCTCGGCCGGTCACAGCGGCAAGTAGCAGCCGCTACCAGCGTTTGCCCGGGGGAACCCGGAACCTCAGGAGGTCGTGAACGGGATCCCAGCTGATCTCGTTCACGATCGCCTTGAGGGCGACGTAGTACGGCGCGATCATCATGATGCGCCTGCCCTCTGGCAGGTCGATGTCGATGCTCATGGCGACAGCGGTCGAGCCGTCGTCCTGCCCGCGCAGCTCGATGAACAGCGAGCCGCTGTCAGTCGCCGGGTCGGCGATGACGGTGAGCAGCAGCCCGCGCAGCGCCGCCCGCTGGGCAGCGTTCATGCTGTCGGCGCGGTTGTCAGGGTCGACGACGTAGATGCGCTCACCGAGGGCCAGCGAGTCGAGCCACGAGCGGTTCGCCTGCGTGACGAGGTCGGAGCGCAGGCGGCGGGCCAGCTGCCCGGCGAGCGCGCGGTCCGCCTCGGTGACGACCCCGGCATCCGCCACCCTGTCGAGGAAGGGCGCGACCCGGGAGCCGAGCCGAGCGAGAGTGCTGATCTCTGCGCGGCGGGCAGCCGCCTCTCGCAGCGCGTCGTCCTCGGCGATGGGGATGCCCGCGCGGCTCAGCACGCGCTGGGTGGTGAACACCACCCCGAAGCAGAAGACCCCTGTCGCGACTGTTCCGACGATGACGGAGGAGCAGGCGATGGCGACGGTCGAGAGTCCCGTCCACGGGTCGTCGCGGCCGATGAACGCCGGCCAGGTGGCGAAGCCGGTGAAGAAGGTCAGCACGCCGCCGTAGGCAGCGATCTGCGGCAGGGTCGAGTAAGGCGCGCAGGTGGCGATCACCAGGCCCATACCCACCGGGGCCCACCAGTTGTGCACCGCAACCTCGGACACCATGCTCGCCACGGTCGAGAACGCCAGGCCGGTGAGGGCCAGAAGCAGCGGCACGACAGCGCGGGCGGGCGTGAACTGCGGCCGCAGAGGCCGGGTGACCACCTGGACCCAGAGGCAGGCAGCGAAGACGCAGAGCACGCCGGCGACGTCGAACCACGGGCGACCAGACACCGGCAAGATGAGCAGGGTTGCTGTCATCCCGTAGACCAGCGCGAGCAGCGCGAACGACAACGAGACCCATGGGCGGGTGATCCAGCTGAGCGGGTCGATCTGCTGCGGCGACACGCGCAGCGCATCGCTCCACGGGGTGGTCGTGTGCGTGATCACTGGGTCACCTCGCTCGGCAGGGTGATGAGCACCGACGTGCCGCTGTTCGGCTTCGACCAGATGCGCACGGTGCCGCCCGCGTCTTCGACACGGCGCACGACGGAGGCGCGCAGCCCGAGACGGTCGCTCGGCACCGCGGTGACATCGAAGCCCACACCCTGGTCGATGACCATGATTGTCACGCTGCCCTCGCCGGCGCTGAGCACGAGCTCGACGACCGCGGTCTGCGCGTGCTGGAGCACGTTCTCGAGGCAGGCCCGAACGGCCGCGGCGGCGAGTGTGACGTTCTCGGGCGAGAGATGCGCGATCTCCTCATCGGAGCCGCCGGTGAGATCCACGGTCAGGCCGCGCCACTGCATCTCGCTGATCAGCCCGACCAGCTCGTTGCGCAGCGCGGCATCGCTCGCCGCCAGCTCGACGGAGCCCCGCGTCTCGCGAAGCCAGGCGGCGTTGCTCAGCGTCGCGACGTCGGACCGGAACCGCGACTGGGTTCGCTCGTCGATCGCTCCGGCAGAGTTCATCACGACCGAGAGGTCGTTGAGCACGGTGTCGTGGATCACCGCCGCCGCGCGCTGCTCGTACTGGTGCTCCAGGGCCAGCCGGCGGGTCTCCTCCTCCAGACGGTGCAGGTCGGGCAGCTGCGCGCCCTGCGACGAGCGGATGGCGGCAAGCACGATATACGCGGACGACGCGATGACGAGGGCGATCGTCGGCCCCCACCCCGTCACGAGCGGTGCTCCCGCGATGACGTCAGAGATCAGCAACGTCGCCATCGACACGACGTAGCCGATCGCCACCCAGCGCAGCCCGACGAGTGGCCGCACGATTCCCGGAGAGACGAGCACGAGGATGAATGCCGGCCGGTTGAGGATGTACGAGGCGGTGTCGGCGAGGGCGGGGTCCGCCGTCAGCAGGCTGACCTGGTAGGCGCCGGCCAGCACGGACCCGACCGCGAGAAAGACGATGCGGGAGCGCGTGCCGGGGCGCAGGCCCGTGTAGGCGAGCAAACCGAGCATTCCCGCGAGGGCGAGCAGCGGAATCGCGAGGTGGCCTCCGCCGGTGCGCCGCAGCACGATCTCGACGACCACGGGGATGGCGAGCAGCATGATCGCGATCGAGACCACCCAGGAGGCACGCGAGACTGCCGCAGTGACGATCTCGGACGCCACGTCACGAGGCAGCACTGCTATCCGCGCGTTCCTGGGGCTCACATCCCCAGATAACCACAGTTGCCAGAAAGCATCGGATAGCGTGTCGCTATGTCTACGCCGGAGAGCCCTTCCCCCCACGTGCCACCCGTGCCTCGCTACGGCGAGTACGCGAACCCCGGCTACACGCCGCCGGCGTACACGGCACAGCCCGTTGCTCCCGCCCAACCCGCCCCGTACGACGTGCAGCCGGGGGCACCGCGACCGCGACGCATCTGGGACATCGTGCTCAGCTCGGTGCTGCTCTTCATCGGCCTCTTCGGCGTGCTTCTCGCGGTCTTCAACGCCGCCACCATCGACTTTCAGCTCGAGGAGCTCTACAGCGAGTACGGTGCGAGCGGCCAGTACGAGCCCGGCGCCGGCAGCGCGATCGCCCAGGCCGTCATCATCGTCAGCCATGTGCTGCTCTATGCCGTGGCGATCCTCGTGACGGTTCTGCTGATCCGCAAGAACAAGGTGTCGTTCTGGGTGCCGCTCACGATCGGGGCCATCGCCTTCATCGTGTTCATGGTGACGCTGCTCGTGCTCGTGCTCAGCGACCCGGTGCTGCTCGACGCGGCGATGCAGCAGCAGTAGCCGCTAGCCCTGCCAATCCAACCGGCGCACGCGCCCGCCGAGGCCGCGCTCGTCGTCATTGCCGTCCTTGTCTTTGCGCAGCTCCTTCGGCAACGAGAACATGAGGTCCTCCTCCGCGGTCACGACGCGCTCGACGTCGAGGTAGCCGGCGTCCGAGAGCTCATCCAGCACCTCCTGCACGAGCACCTCGGGCACGGATGCGCCGCTGGTGACCCCGATGGTGGCGATGCCGTCGAGCCACTGCTGCTGGATCTCGGAGGCGTAGTCGACGCGGTAGGCGGCCTTCGCCCCGTTCTCGAGGGCGACATCCACGAGTCTGACGGTGTTGCTGCTGTTCGCTGATCCCACGACGATCACGAGTTCTGCCTGCTCGGCGACCTTCTTGATCGCGACCTGGCGGTTCTGCGTCGCGTAGCAGATGTCGTCGCTGGGCGGGTCCTGCAGGTTCGGGAATCGCTCGCGCAGCAGGTTCACGGTGAGCATGGTCTCGTCAACGCTGAGGGTGGTCTGCGAGAGCCAGACGAGCCTGTCGGGGTTCTTCACCACGATGTTGGGCACATCTGCCGGGCTGTTGACGAGAGTCGTGCGCTCGGGGGCGTGACCCATGGTGCCCTCGACCTCCTCGTGGCCGGTGTGGCCGATGAGCAGGATCTCGTAGTCCGCCTTGTCGAAGCGCACGGCCTCGCGGTGCACCTTCGTCACCAGCGGGCAGGTGGCGTCGATGGCGTCGAGGTTGCGGTCGGCGGCACCCTGCACGACGGCGGGTGAGACACCGTGGGCGCTGAAGACGATGTGCGAGCCCTCTGGCACCTCGGCGACGTCGTCGACGAAGATGGCGCCCTTCGACTCGAGTGTCGACACGACATGGATGTTGTGCACGATCTGCTTGCGCACGTACACCGGCGAGCCGAAGCGGTCGAGTGCCTTCTCGACGGCGATGACCGCCCGGTCCACCCCAGCGCAGTAGCCGCGCGGAGCCGCGAGCAGCACCCGCTTCGGTGCGGCGACGGGGGTATCCTTTAGCCTGTTCCGCTGAGGGGCAGGACGGATCGCCCCGATGTGCACGGAGGCATTGCCGTTGGTGATGGTGCTCACTCTCGAATTCTACTTTGCGCGATCGAACGGAGGCTGGCTATGACCATCGTTGACGCCCCCTCGACCGTTGACGCGCCGTGGCCGGTCTCGACACTCAGCTCGAAGATCAAGGGCTGGATCGACCGCCTCGGCTCCGTCTGGGTCGAGGGCGAGATCACCCAGTGGGGTGTCAGCGGCGGCAATGTCTACGGCAAGCTCAAAGACCTCGACGTCGATGCGACCGTCGGGTTCACGGTCTGGTCGTCGGTGAAGGCGAAACTGCCCGACGACCTCAAGCAGGGCGACCGCGTCGTCGCCCTTGTCAAGCCCAACTACTGGGTCAAGGGCGGCACGCTCACCATGCAGGTGTTCGAGATGCGGCACATTGGCCTCGGCGACCTGCTCGAGCGGCTGGAGCGCCTTCGCCAGACGCTCAAGGCCGAAGGGCTTTTCGACGCGGACCGCAAGAAGCCGATCCCCTTTCTGCCCGGCGTCATCGGACTCGTCACCGGCAAAGACTCGGATGCTGAGAAAGACGTGCTGCGCAACGCCCAGCTGCGCTGGCCCGCGGTTGTCTTTCGCGTCGAGCACGCTGCCGTGCAGGGCGATCGCGCGGCCGGCGAGGTCACCGCGGCCATCAAGAAGCTGGATGCCGACCCCGAGGTCGAGGTCATCATCGTCGCCCGCGGCGGCGGCGACTTTCAGAACCTGCTCGTCTTCAGCGACGAGACACTCGTGCGTACCGCCGCCGCGGCCCTCACCCCGATCATCAGCGCCATCGGCCACGAGGCCGACCGCCCGCTGCTCGACGACGTCGCCGACCTGCGCGCGTCGACCCCGACCGATGCGGCCAAGCGCGTCGTGCCCGATGTGGCCGAGGAGCTCGCCCGCGTGCAGCAGGCACGCGCGCGCATTGGGCTGCGCCTGACCTCGCTGCTGAGTGTGGAGATTGACCGCCTCGGGGCGGTGCGGTCGCGGCCGGTGATGGCGTCATCCGCGTGGTTGGTCGACTCGCGCGCAGAAGAGCTGGGGCGCTACGTGCAGCGCAGCAGGGAGCTCGTCGACCGCGTCGTCGACCGCGCCGGGCAGCAGCTCGCCGAGCACCTCGGCCACCTGCGCGCCCTCTCGCCGCAGCGCACCCTCGACCGCGGCTATGCGATCGCGCAGCTGCCGAGTGGCGCCGCGCTGCGGGATGCCGCGGATGCCCCCGAGGGCACCACACTGCGCATCACGCTCGCCAAGGGCACAGTGACCGCAGAGACCGGAAAGGTAGAATCATGACCGTGGCCTCCCCCTCCCCCGACGTCAGCGCGCTCAGCTACGAGCAGGCGCGTGACGAGCTGATTCGCGTCGTCAGCGAGCTCGAGCAGGGCTCCGCCACCCTCGAGCAGTCGCTCGCACTCTGGGAACGCGGCGAGGCCCTCGCGGCCCGCTGCGAGGAGTGGCTGCTCGGCGCCAAGGCGCGCCTCGAGGCGGCACGCACGGTGGCGCCCGAGTAATGACAGACACGCAGTCCGCCGCCGAGATCGCGGCGATCAAGGCCGAGAACTCGCGCCGGCACCGCGCGGCGCAGACCACCCGCAACCTCATCTGGGCGCTGGTGGCGACGCTTATCGTCGTGCTGTTCCTGTTCCTCGTCGTGGTGCGGCCTGATCCGGTGCCCGAGGATCCGATCGACTTCGCCACCGTTGCCAGCCAGTCGCAGGCTGATGCCCCGCTCGTGGCTCCCGCTCTGCCCGAGGGGTGGAGCGCGAATCGGGCCGACCTGACGAAGAGCGGCGAGATCCAGGTCTGGTACATCGGGCTCATCACGCCGAGTGACCAGTTCATCGCGCTCAACCAGGGCATCGACGCCAACCCCACCTGGGTCGACAACCTGCTTGAGAGCGCACAGGCCACGGGATCCACCTCAATAGCCGGTGTCGAGTGGGCTGTCTACGACTACCGCGACGCCGACGACCCCGGCAACCTCGCCTACGCCCTCGTCACCGAGGTCGGCGAGTCCACCTATGTACTTCACGGCACCGCGAGCAACGGCGAGTTCGCCGTGCTCGCCCAGGCGATGGGACTCTCGACGTGACCGAACCCCGCACCCCAGCCGACGTGTGGCGTGAGATGGTGCGCGGCAACGAGCGCTTCGTGCGCGGCGAGCCACTGCACCCCCGCCAGGACGTCGAGCGCCGCACCGAGCTCTCACTCGGCCAGGCTCCGCATGCCGCCCTGTTCGGCTGCAGTGACTCCCGCCTCTCGGCCGAGATCATCTTCGACAAGGGCCTCGGCGACCTCTTCGTCGTGCGCAACGCCGGCCAGGTGATCAGCGAGTCGGTCGTCGGCTCACTGGAGTATGCGGTCAGTGTGCTCAAGGTGCCGCTCATCGTCGTGCTCGGCCATGACGCCTGCGGCGCGGTCAGCGCGGCCATCGACTCCGTGCAGCCGAACGCTGCCCCGCTGCCGCCGCACATCGCCAGCCTGACCAACAAGATCGTGCCGGCTGTGCGCCGCGCCTCGGTCATCGCGAACGGATTGCCCGACCCGATGGACGTGGGGCGCGAGCACCTGCGCGACACCATCGCCGAGCTGATCGCCAGCTCCGAGCTCATCAGCGAGGCGATCGCCGCCGGCACGCTGGCCGTCGTCGGAGCGAACTACCGCCTCACCGAAGGCACCGCAATCCCCGACGTCCACGTCGGCAATATCTAAAGGAAGCATCATGGCCGAATTCCGTACTGAGCACGACACCATGGGCGAGGTCCTCGTTCCGATCAACGCCCTCTACGCTGCACAGACGCAGCGTGCGGTCGAGAACTTTCCGATCAGCGGAAAGGGCCTCGAGCCCGGCCAGATCGTCGCCCTCGCGCGCATCAAGAAGGCGGCCGCCCTCGTCAACGCCGAGCTGGGCATCCTCGACAGCGCCATCGCGCAGGCAATCGCATCGTCGGCCGATGAGCTCATCGCCGGCGAGCACCACGAGCACTTCCCGGTCGACACGTACCAGACCGGATCCGGCACGTCGTCGAACATGAACATCAACGAGGTGCTCGCCTCGCTGGCAACCACGCGCCTCGGCGCCCCCGTGCATCCGAACGACCACGTGAACATGTCGCAGTCGTCGAACGACGTGTTCCCGACCTCGGTGCACGTCGCCGTGACGGGCGCTCTGCTCGGCGACCTCATCCCCTCGCTCGAGCACCTTGCGACGTCTCTCGACACGAAAGCCGCGCTCTGGAAAGACGCGGTCAAGGCCGGCCGCACCCACCTCATGGACGCCACCCCCGTCACCCTCGGCCAGGAGTTCGCCGGGTACGCCCGCCAGGTGCGCCTCGGCATCGAGCGCGTGCAGGCGACGATCCCGCGCGTCGCCGAGGTTCCGCTCGGCGGCACCGCCGTCGGCACCGGAATCAACACCCCGCTCGGTTTTCCGCAGAAGGTCATCGCCTCGCTCGCGGCCGACAGCAAGCTGCCGATCACCGAGGCGCTCGACCACTTCGAGGCGAAGGGCGCGCGTGATGCCCTCGTTGAGGCATCCGGAGCTCTGCGCGT
>JBIIAR010000090.1:0-8121 GCA_044239765.1 Microbacteriaceae bacterium | reverse complement strand
CACGAGGTCGAGCGGCGCGAAGAACTGCCGCGCGTTGAGCGCCGCCGACACGTCGAGAATGCGCAGCCACAGGTGGTCATAGGTCTCGACCTTCATCGCCCGAAAGTCGTTGATCAGCCAGCGCACCGGCTCGTCGACAGGACGCAGCTCAGCCGTGACCGTGCTCGTCAGGTCGAGCTCGAGCAGAAAGCGCCAGAGGGCGGCGTAGGCATCCGGGGTGTTCGCCGTGAGGTACTCGACCTGGGCCGTGTGGGTCTCAAAGCCGCCGGTCTCTTTCATGCGGTAGACGACGACGCCCTGGGTGACGCCGGAGGCATCGTCGTATCGTGCGGCGCGGGGCTGCTTCGAGACGTCCTTCTCGTCGGCGATGCCGAAGATCTGGTCCCACCGGCGCGGCCACACCTCGATCTCACCGGGGCTCGCGAGCCGGCCGGTGACATACAGATCGTCGATGAGCGCGCGGGCGGCAACGATGTCGACGAGCTGCACGCGCCCCTCGGGCACGGCGCCCACGAAGCGGGCACGTCTCGTGTCGATCGTGATCGTCGAGGCCAGCGCCGCCGGCGCGAAGCCGAAGCGGTGGTAGATCGTGCTCTCGCTGACGGTCAGCATCGCCATGGGCACACCCAGCGCGACCGCGTTGCGCAGCTCTGACTCGAGCAGCTCGCGCGCGATGCCGCGGCGGCGGTGTGTCGGCGCGACCGTCACCATGCTGATCGCCCAGGCGGGCAGGTCGCGGCCACCCGGCACGGTCAGCGGCGAGATGAAACTGTCGACGGTGCCGACCGGAGTCAGAGGCTCGGATGCCGTGTCATCCCACACGCCCGTCGTGCGTCGGTAGCCAATAGAGCTCGTTATCGCGGCGACGAGCTCCGCGGTGCCCTGTCCGCCGTGAAACCCCCGCGTCGCGCTCTGCAGCCACGCGTCGAAGGTCGGCTGGTCGTCGGTGTCGACGAGGCCGAAACGCAGGCCGCCCTCGGCGAGCTTCGCCTGCGAGTGCGCGTCGATGGGCAGGGTCTTCTGGTTCGTGGCCATGAGACCACGCTAGTCACTCAGGGCAGTGCGAGCACAGTCCGCAGCCCGGCGTCGACGTCGCTGAGCAGGTAGGTCGGCAGCTGCGAGACGCGCTCGCCCAGACTCGCCTTGTCGAGGGTCACCAGCTGCGTCGCGGCGACAACCGAGTCCTTCGAAAGACCCGAGGCCGAGGCGGGAACGAAGACGTGGCCAGGCAGCTCGGCCCGCTGCGTCTGCGACGTGATCACGCACACGATGACAGTGGCAAGCCTGCTCGCCGAGAAGGAGTCCGCCTGCACCACGAGCACCGGACGACGCTTGGCGGGAGCACTGTCGCGCACCGGGCCCAGGTCGACCCAGTGGATGCCGCCGCGCTCGATCACCACTCGTCGCCCTCGGTGAGCTTCTCGAGGCGCGCGAGGCCCTGCGTCGCATCTGGTTGCTCACCGATGCGCGCCAGAATCTCGTCGATACGCGAACTGAGATCAGCCGCCTCGAGTTGTGCGAGGTAGAGCGCGGCACCCCGGGAGAAGAACTCCGAGCGGCTGATGCCGAGCGCTGCGGCCGCAGACTCTGCGCGCGCGAAGGTCTCGTCGTTGATCGAGATGGCCGTCTTCATCCGCCTAGTATAACCCGGTATAACAGCTGTCACGAGATGGCGTAGTCCTCCGCCGCCACCCACCGCGCCCCGCGCGTGTGCACGAGCACCGGACCGCGCAGCGTCAGCTCTGCCATCGCGCAGGCGTCGCGCACGAGGCGAAACCAGGCGCGGTCGTCGTTCGAGATCTCGTCACTGCCCCGACGCTCGAGGGTGACGACGATGCTGGTCGCACCGAGATCGTCGTTCACCCCGTGGATGAACCGGGCCAGGTTGCTCGCGTCGGTGGTGCCGGGGTTGGCCGGCACATCCGTCGGCATGAGCACGGGAAGCTGCCGATCGTCGCCGTCGAGGAACATGAGCCAGAGCTGCCTGCGCAGCGCGTTGCGCACGAGAAGGGTGACGCGGTCGAGAACGTCGTCGTCGGTGGTGAGCGGGTGCTCGTGGGTGTCTTCGTAGTTGGGGGTCTTCATCGGTGAAGCGTGCCCGACCCGGGGTCTCGACAGGCTCGACCCGCATTGGTGCGTGAAGTGCAGCGGGCTGGGGAGGGCTAGTCGCCGGTCAGCTCGAGGTTGCGTCGCACCACGATGCCGCCCATGTGCGCCTCACTCGCATAGCAGCGCACACCACGCACGAGAACGATCGCGGAGCCCGTGGCCAGCTGCTCCCTCGTCTCGGCATCGCGCATCGAGAAGCCGCCGCTCAGCGACTGGTTGCTCATGCTGACCGGCACGCCGTCGAGGGTCGTCACCACGGTCGTGCACTCGCGGCACACGTAGTCGGGGTAGCGGGGCGAATGCCGCACCGCCTTGCCGCATAGCGGGCAGTGCTGCTCGGGTTCGCCGGGCTCGATCGGTGCCTCGACCGGCGTGCTCGCGGCTGCCGCGGCGACGGCCATCGCGGTGAGGTCGAGGGCGTCCACGCCCGGCCACCCCGTCAGCGCGGCTTTCCACTCGAGCGGAATGGACGCGGCACCGTAGCGCGCGCCGGCCAGGGCACCCGCGATGGCGGCCACGGTGTCGGTGTCGCCACCGGCACGGATGCAGAGACGCACCGCATCCGCGTAGTTGTCGGTGTGGGTGAGCGCAGACCACGCAGCCTGCAGGGCGTGAACCACCCAGCCGTTGTTCGCGAAGTCGATAGGCATGCCCGCCTCGGCCTCGGCGAAGCGCTCGGTCCAGAGTGAACCCGAGACACCGGGCAGCACCCACTTCAGCCGCAGCTCGCCGTGCAGGATCGCCTCGACGATGAGGCGGTTCCAGATAACGCAGGCGTCGACGGCGTCGGAGTCGGGATGCGTCAGCTGGCTGACCGCCCGCGTCGCGTCACCCATCGCCACGTAGTCGTGCACGTAGCCGATGGCGATCGGAGCCGTGCGCATGAGCGACCCGTTGCCCGCCGCCCGGGGATTGCCGGCGGTGAACGCGGCAGCGGACTCCCGCAGCGCCGCTGCCGTGGGGTTCGCGCCCGCCCGACCGAAAACCGAGCGGATCTGGTTGCCGACATCCTTCGATGTCGCCTGCCACGCACTCCAGCGCGCAACCACGCGGTCGAGGGACTCCTCGGTGCGCAGGTCGCCGCCGCCCGCGAGCTCCTCGATTAGCGGGAACGCCATCGAGGTGTCGTCGGTCCACTCCCCGGGCGCCCAGTCGAAGGGGCCTCCGCCGATCATCTCGACGGGCGTGCTCAGCGGCAGCGCAGGGCCGAACTCGTAGCCGGCGCCGAGCGCGTCGCCGACGGCCATGCCGAGCATCGCCCCGATGGCGCGGTCGTTCTGGGCAGGGGTGAGCATGCGGCCAGCCTAACGAGCCGTCGTGGTGACCTCGAGGGGGCCTCGCTGGCGGTGATATCTCGTCGAGACGCCGACGGCCGCGGTGAAGCGCTTGTCGTCGGCGAAGGTGAGGTCGGGGTCGTCCAGTCGCACCTGGCTACGCAGCCACTCCGTGTCGAGCGACACATCGAGCGCGGTGCCATAGCCGCTGCGCGTGAGCATCATGCCGTTGATCGGCTCCCGGTGTGACTGCCAGCGAAAGATGTACGGGGTGCCCGACGGCGTCTGGCCGTGCTGCGCGAGCACGTCAGCGAGAACGGTCAGCAGCTCGACGTACCAGACCTCGCGAATGCGGGTGTCGAGGAATGCCTGCTGCGGCATCGCCGGCAGAATGATGCGGCCGTCCGCCGCGCGGTCCCACTCGCCCTCGGCGATGCCGACGATGGTCGCGGGCCGCTCGGGAACCGCCATGCGGGCATCGAACTGCGCCTGCGGCATGGCGTCGGCCGTGCGCATCAGGTCGATGTAGCCGCCGTCGATCGGAACCATCTGGCGCTCCGCCACACGCCAGTACGCGCCGCAGTTGCGGCACCGGTAGAGGTCGGCGCACATGCGCATGCTCGTCAGCAGGCGGTCACAGCTCGCCCCCGACCAGTAGCCGCCCGGGCGGCACTGGTCGCAGGTCGGTGCCGGTGGAGTCCAGCGCTCCGGGTGCCACTCGTCGGCACCGCGCAGCGTGACCCGCGTCACAGGCTGAGGTCGCCCTCGAAGACGAGCTCGGCCGGGCCGCTGAGGGCGACGTGCTCGCCCTCCTCGGTGGCGAACATACGCACGCCGAGGGTTCCTCCGGCAACCTCGACGCGCCACTGGTTGGGTGCCCCCGCTCCGGCCCAGTGCCGGGTGGCGAGGGCCGCCGCGGCTGCGCCCGTTCCACACGACAGGGTCTCGCCGCTGCCGCGTTCGTGCACCCGCATCCGGATGTATCCAACGCCGTCCTTGACGAGCGGGTCGGCGGGCACGACGAACTCGACGTTCGCGCCCTCGGGCGCCTCGGGCTCGAGCTGCGGGATCACGCTGAGGTCGAGGTTCTCGAGCTCCTCCTCGCTGGCGAGGGCGACGACAACGTGCGGGTTGCCGACGTTGATGCCGAGGCCCGGTCGCTGCACCGGAAGATCGCGCGCCCGCACGAGCGGCTCGGAGCCGTCGAGCCTCCAGCGACCGAGGTCGACCTGGAAGCCGTTGGCGTTGCGCTGCAGGTCCCGTACCCCGCCACGAGTTCCGATGGCGAGGGTCTCGCCCGGCCCGAGGGTCGCGAGCCCGTTGTCGATGAGAAAACGTGTGAACACCCGGATGCCGTTGCCACACATCTCAGAGACCGATCCGTCGCTGTTGTGGTAGTCCATGAACCACTCCGCGCCGTCGTCCTCGGCGAGTGCGGCTGCCCCCTCCGGGAGGTTCTTCGAGCGCACCGCCCGGAGCACGCCGTCGCCCCCCACCCCGAACCTGCGGTCGGCGATCGCGGCCAGCTGTGCCGGCGTGAGGTCGATCTCTCCGTCGGGATCGGCGAAGAGCACGAAGTCGTTGCCAGTGCCGTGGCCTTTGGTGAAGTGGATCTGAGGCATGCCTCCAGCCTAGTTCGCGGGCTTGCGCGGCCTGTGCGGGTCGAGCTCGTCGAGGCCCTGTCGCGCACGTTCATGAAAACAAGGGGCGTCGCGGTGGGCCCCTCGGTTTCATGAGTGCGCCCGCAGTCTCAACCGACTCAACCAGCGGGTAGCGTCGAGGGGTGAACCGCTCGCTCGCCCTCGTCTACCTCGCCTCCTTCGGCGGACTGACGACCTTCAACCTCATGCTCGGCGTGACCCCGATCTTCGCGGTCGCGAACGGGCACGGCGAGTTCGGCGGCGCCATGTCGACCGCGGTCTTCATGCTCTCCACCGTTGCGTTCGACCTTCTCGTGACGCGCGTGATGGCGAGATTCGGCGGGCAGCGCACGCTCGCCCTCGGCGTCGCACTGCTGTGCCTCCCCGCTCTCGCGCTGCTGCTCAACGGGTCGCTCGCCCTCATCCTCGTGGTGAGTGTGCTGCGCGGCGCTGGTCTCGCCCTCGTCGTCGTCGCTGGCGCGGCCATGGTTGCCGCCCTCGCGCCCGAGGGCAGACGTGGTGAGGGCATCGGGCTCTACGGCGTCGTCATCGGGCTCAGCGGCATCATCGCCCTGCCCTTCGGCGTGGCCCTGGTCGACACCCTCGGCTTCACCGCGCTCTTTCTCTTCGCCGGAGTGAGCGGACTTCTAAGCGTGCTCGTCGCCGTCGTGCGCCTCCCACCGACCAACCTGGACGAGGTGCACGGCATGCTGCAGGCGCTGCGCCTGCCTGGAATCCTGCGGCTCTCCATCATGTTCGCGGCTGCCACGCTCGCCTCCGGGCTGCTCGTCACCTACCTGCCGATCGCCGCCGGCAACGGCTTCACGAGCGCCGTCGCGGCACTGGCACTGCTGGCAATCCAGCTGTCGTCCACCGCGGCCCGCTGGGTGGCCGGACGATTCGCCGACCGCCGCGACTCGCAGGTGCTTCTGCTGCCGGGCCTCGGCATCACGGTGGCGGGGCTGCTCGTGGTGCTGCTCGCCCCATCCGTTGTCATTCTCGGTGCGGCCCTGTTCGGCGTCGGATTCGGCATCCTGCAGAACACCTCGCTGCACCTCATGTTCGAGACGGCTGGACCGAGCGGATACGGCGCGGCCAGCGCCATCTGGAACGTCGCCTACGACGCCGGCCTCAGCATCGGCGCCCTCGCCTTCGGCCTGCTCGGAGCCGACTACGCGCTCGGAGCCTCGGCGGCTCTGGTCGCTATCGCGTCCATCGCGGTCATCAGGCGGTTCGGGTCGTCCGCGTCGAGCCAGCACGTGCCCGGGTAGCGCCGAAACCACCCGACCTGGCGACGGGCGTAGCGGCGTGTCAGAGCCTGCGCCTGCTCGATCGCCTCGCGCTCGGTGAGCTCGCCGGCCAGCTGGTCGAGGGCCTGGGCGTAGCCGATGGCGCGCGCCGCCGTCACCCCGAGCGTGCCGAGACCCTGCGCTTCGCTCACGAGACCGTCAGCCCACATCTGCCCCACCCGAGCATCGAGCCGGTGCACGAGGGACTCCCTCGGCGACTGCAGACCGATGATGCTTGTCGGCCGCCAGAACGACTGTTCGCTCGGCAGCCCCGACCCGAAGGGCTGACCGGTGAGCTCGATCACCTCGAGGGCGCGCACGATGCGCCGCCCGTTGCTCGGCCCGATCGACGCGGCCGCGGCCGGGTCGAGCTCGGCCAGACGCTGGAACAGCAGGCCCGGGCCGCGCTGCGACAGCTCGGCCTCCAGACGCTCGCGCGCGACCGGGTCCGTGCCCGGAAACTGAAAATCGTAGATGACACTCGACACGTAGAGGCCCGAGCCGCCCACGAGAATTGGCACGCGACCGCGGGCGAGGATGTCGTCAATCGCGGCGCGGGCATCCGCCTGGTAATCGGCGACGGATGCCTCGTCGGCAACGTCGAGCACGTCAAGCAGGTGGTGCGCAACGCCGCGGCGCTCGGCGAGGGGCAGCTTCGCCGTGCCGATGTCCATGCCGCGGTAGAGCTGCATGGCGTCGGCATTGACGATCTCGCCGCCGAGTCGCTCAGCGAGGTCGAGGGAGAGCGCCGACTTGCCGGTGCCGGTGGCTCCGACGACCGCGACGATCATTATCGAAGGGAGTCGGTGACGTCGTAGATCGGGATGGTCGCCACACGCAGCGTCGGCATGCCCAACGAGGCCGAGCCCGGCTTCGTCGTCGCAGAGGGAACTGCGCAGCTCTCGGCCTCGGCGCGATCCCACGCGTCGCCGGAGCGCGTGCGGCGCACGGCCAGCGGCTCACCCGCAACGAGGTGGAAGGTCGAGGCCTCGGTGATCTGCACGGTGACGACGTCACCGGGGCGAGGCGCCTCCGTGCCGAGGTCGAAGTGCACGAGACGGGAGTCCTCGGCCCGGCCGCTCCAGCGATCGCCCTTGCGGCCCTTCTCCGCACCGACGAGAACCTCGACCATGCTGCCGACGAGCTTCTCGTTCTCTTCACGGGTGATGCGGTCCTGCAGGGCGGCGAGGCGCTCGTAGCGCTCCTGCACGACCTCCTTGGGCACCTGGTCGGCCATGGTGGCCGCGGGCGTGCCCGGGCGGATCGAGTACTGGAACGTGTAGGCCGACGCGAAGCGGGATGCCTCGACCACACGCAGCGTCTCTTGGAAGTCCTCCTCGGTCTCACCGGGAAAGCCGACGATGATGTCGGTGGTGATCGCGGCGTTGGGGATCTTCGCGCGCACCCGGTCGAGAATCCCGAGGAACTTCTCTGACCGGTAGCTGCGCCGCATCTCTTTGAGAATGCGATCGGACCCCGACTGCAGCGGCATGTGCAGCTGCGGCATCACCGACGGCGTCTCTGCCATCGCGTCGATGACGTCATCGGTGAACGCCGCCGGGTGCGGACTCGTGAAGCGGATGCGCTCGAGACCCTCGATCTGCCCGGCCGCACGCAGGAGCTTGCTGAAGGCCTGGCGGTCGCCGAACTCGACACCGTAGGAGTTGACGTTCTGGCCGAGCAGGGTGACCTCGATGGCACCGTCGTCGACGAGAGCCTGGATCTCGGCGAGGATGTCGCCGGGGCGGCGGTCTTTCTCCTTGCCACGCAGCGAGGGACCGATGCAGAAGGTGCAGGTGTTGTTGCACC
>JBIIAR010000089.1:0-8126 GCA_044239765.1 Microbacteriaceae bacterium | reverse complement strand
TTCGCCGCGTTCGTCGGGGCGGTCGTAGGATTCGCCGCGGGTGGCCCGGTCGGTGCCCTCTTCGGAGCCGCAGCGGGCGCAGCGCTGGCCTACGGCAATCCGGGGCTGGCCGGAGCGATCTATGCCGCCGCCAAGCAGTACTGGGATCTTGTCGCCCAGGTCTACAACACGGTGATGGACGGCATCATCAGCACCATCTCGAAGCTGAACCCGGTCTGTCTCGTTCTTGGTGAAGCTGGTGAGAAGGACTCCCAGGCCGCCTGCGAGGCCATCACCGGCATCGCCGCGCAGGCCACGGTCACAGCGCTCACCGGCCTGCCGCCCACCCTGCCGCTGAGCGACGCCGTGGTGGAGCTGGCGAAGGGCGAGTTTCAGGCCCTCATCGTCGTCGGCATCGACTACCTGCTTGGCTCTGCCGGCATCTCGTGCGACACCTTCACGATCTCAGACCCGAGCGCTGTGTGGCTCGTTCAGAAGGCGGGCAACGAACTGGGCTCGAACGAGGGCGCCGCGATCATCGCCTCGTCTGAAGACGAGGGCACGCTCAACGGCTGCAAGGCGCTCGCCAACCTCATCGTGGGTGCCGCAGAGAAGCAGTACTCCGACACCTACGGCAGCTACATCGAGAACGCGATGGAGAAGCAGATGGTGCCGAACATGATCGCCGAGCCCGTCGCCGACTCCGCGCCGACCATCGCGGTCGCGGCGCCGACGGGCGAGGGTGTGAAGCGCGGAGACACGTGCCCGGTGACCGCCAACGTCACGATCACGAAGAGCTACCTCGTGCCAGACTCCGGCCAGACCGAGGCAGTGCCCTACGAGTTCCAGCTGGTACCCCTGACAGCGAACCTTGTCGCCAACGGCGGCCCGAACGAGCCGCTCAGCTGGGAGGGTCAGATCGTCATCCCGATCCTCCCCTACCAGCAGGGGGTCGTGCCGCAGCTGCTGCTCACCCCGGCCGTGAAGTCGACCAACCCCTCCGCGTCGTTCCTGCACTTCTACGTCGACTCCCCCTGCTTCGCGAGCACCTACGAGTACTCGGCCACCGAGTTTCCGGCGGGGTCGGGAACCAGCACCTTCGTGATCGACACCCGGTCGTTCCGCTACTACTACGGACTGCCATGATCCCCATCGGGTTTGGAATCAGCGCCGCGGCAGTCGTCGTGGTCGGCAGCGTCGCGCTCGGCACCGTGCTCATCGCCCCGCCGCCGTTGCCGCCGACCTCGGTGTGGCTCGACGAGCCGGTGACCGGGGCGGAGCTGGCTCCCGGTGGCACCCTCGTCAACATCCACGCCAGCACGCGGCGCTCCCTCGTGCAGTTCCGGGTGATCGTGAGCAAGGGCCCCGAGGTGGTGACGGTGCTCAACGACACGAGCCCAGACTCCGTGTCGTTCGGGGAGCGGGCCGTGCCACTCAGCTCCGGCAGCATGCAGTGGAAACCCGAGCCCGGGGTCTACACCCTCACCCCCAGCTACCTCGATACCTCGGCGTGGACCACCGGAAACCCGATCACCGTCACCATCGGCGATGGCGCCTTCGTGCTGCCCTCGGGCCCGGCGCCGATCCCGCTGCCGGGCAAGAGCACACCGGTGCCGACCGAGGAGCCGACGCTGCCGCCAGAAGAACAACCAGACCCCTCCGACCCTGGTTCTGCACCAACCACTCCACCCGCGCAGTCGACGCCCGCCCCCTCTGCGACGACACCACCCTCGACGCCCGCAACGCCACCGACCGGCACCGTGCGTCGGCAGGTGACGGGCGCGACCACGACCTTCGTCGCCGAGGGAGTCAGCCCGCAGAACGCGATCGTCGACGTGCAGTACCAGGTGACCAACGACTACAACGGACCCGCGGTTCTGAGCGGAACGTGGTCGTCTGTTGGATGCGGAACCCTGTCGGCCCAAGCAGGCACGTCACCGACGAAGTACACCTGCACGACCGCAGCCTGGACAGTTCCCGGCCGCAGCAGCAGCTATCGCACCGCCCACATCCGTGTGGTCGTCACCTCGGCCGGCGGCACCGTCACCACCTACGGCAGCAGCTGGCTGATCGACCCCTCGGTCAACTAGTAGGGCTGCTCGATCGGCATGCCCGTGCGCAGCTCGGGCGGCAGATGCCCGAGGTCGTTGTGGGTGACGAGCACGGGTGGCTTCGCCGAGCGCACCCGAATGATGGTGAGGCCCGCGTGCGCCTGGTTGATGCCGAGCCACCGCCAGCGCGGTGCATCGAGCACCTCGCGCACGAACCAGCTGATGACGAAGTTGTGGGTGACGAGGAGGTCATGGCGGTCCCCGCGGGCTGGGGTGAGAAACTCCGTGACCGCGTCTGCCATCTGCGCGGAGCCCGCCTCGATCTCATCGGAGGTGACTCCGCCGAAGAACGGGTCGAAGGCGCGGGGCATGTCGGGGCTGGGTCCGCTGGGGTAGCAGTCGAAGAGCAGTGTGCTCGGCTCCGACTTCACGCCACCGAGGTGCGACTCGATGATCTGGGCGGTCTCGACGGCGCGCTCCAGTGGGGAGTGCCACGCACCGGTGAACGGCACACTCGCCAGTCGGTCGCCGATGGCCGCGGCCTGCAGCTTGCCCTTCTCGCTGAGGGGGCCGTCAGGCAGGCCGAACTCGGCATCCTGCTGTTCGCCATGGCGCACGAGGTAGATGAAGTGGGACATTGCGATGAACCTGTTTCGTGGAGCTAGTTGACCGGCGACTCTGCCAGTCCGGCGAAGGCGGACTCGTCGACTGCACCGACGGCGGCAATCGAGAGCGGGCGGGAGGACAGGTCGTCGGCAAGCTCGCGGATGCCGTCAGCCGTCACCAGCGCCAGCCGGCGCAGCGACTCATCGAGGTCCACAAACTCGCCCAGGGTGATCTCGCTGCGTCCAAGCCGCGACATGCGGGTGTCGCTGTCCTCCAGGGCAAGGGCTGCGGCGCCGCTCAGCTGCCCCATGGCGCGGCTGATCTCCTCGTCGGTGACACCCTGTGCAATGCGCTTGAACTCGCTCATCATCAGCTCGGTGACCTGCACGGCCTTGGCCGGGGTGCATCCGGCGTACATGCCGAAGAGGCCGGCGTCGCTGTAGCTGGGCGAGAAGGAGTAGACCGAGTAGACAAGGCCGCGCTTCTCGCGGATCTCCTGAAAGAGCCGGCTCGACATGCCGCCGCCGAGGATCGAGTTGAGCACCGCCATGGTGGAGCGGCGGGGGTCGGTCGCGGTGAGCCCCGGGACGCCGACGATGACGTTGGCCTGCTCGATCGGACGCTGCACGACGGTGAGGTGGCTGCCGCGCGTGATGAGGTCGATCTCGGAGACACGGCGCTCGACGGGAGCTGCGGCGATGCCGAGATCCCAGCCGGCCTTCTGCAGGGCGGCGGTGACACCCGCGACGAGCTCGTCGTGGTCGACGGCGCCGGCCACGGTGATGACGAGGTCCTGCGGTCGGTAGTTGGCACGGTAGTGGTTCCACACTGCCTCGCGCGTTGCCGCCTTGATCGTGGCGGGGCTGCCTCCGATAGGACGACCGAGCGGGTGGTCGCCCAGCACGGCCTCGAAGAAGCGCTCGTTGACGACATCGCCCGGGTCGTCGTCGGCCATTGCGAGCTCTTCGAGGATCACACCGCGCTCGGTCTCGAACTCATCGGGGTCGATGAGCGACGAGGTGAGCATGTCGGCGATGACCTCGACCGCCATGGGCAGGTCACGGTCCTGGATCTTGGCGTAGTAGCAGGTGTACTCCTTGGCCGTCATCGCGTTGTGCTCGCCGCCGACGGAGTCGAAGCTGATCGCGATGTCGAGGGCCGAGCGACCTGTCGTGCCCTTGAAGAGCAGGTGCTCGAGAAAGTGCGTGGAGCCGTAGGTGATCGCTGTCTCGTCGCGGGAGCCGACGGCAACCCAGTAGCCGATCGTGGCGCTGCGCGCCCCGGGAACCTGCTCGCTGAGAATTCGCACCCCTCCAGGGAGCACGCTTCTCCGAACCAGAGATGAGCCGGAGGCCGTAAAGGAAAGCTCTGCGAGATCAAGCGGAAGCTGCACTGCGGCGTTCATCACCGACCGAGCCTATGCCATGTACCTGTACCGGGAAACCCGGGTGGGCATGTCCCCTTTTTTGGGGACATGCCGTATTCTAGTGCGACAGACAGCTCTGTCTGTCCGCATGCTAGCGTTGCCCAATCACCCGATCAAAAAGTCAGGACCGCTTACCCCCATGAACACCTACGCTCCTGTGTCGCAGCACCCTCACGTTGCGGCGCAGGTCTTCTCTGAGAAGACCGCCCAGTGACCGTCGTCGAGCCGTCGAGCCCCGCGCAGCGCGCGCCGTGGGCGAAGAACAAGATTCTCGAGACGGCCAACGAGCTCTTCTATGGCGACGGAATCCGCACGGTGGGCGTTGACCGCCTCATCAGCGAGTCGGCCGTCACGAAGGCGACCTTCTACAAGCACTACGGATCGAAGGACCGCCTCATCGTGCAGTACGTGCGATACCGCGACAAGTCCACCCGCGACCGCGTGCACACGGTGATTGACGGCAACCCGCAGCCCGAGGCCGCTCTGCGCGGCCTGATGAGCCAGGTGAGCGACGAGATCGCCAGTCCCGACTTTCGTGGCTGCGCCTTTCTCAATGCCGCCAGCGAGTACCCCGACCCCGTTCACCCCGTGCGCCTCGTGGTCGCCGAGCACCGCGACTGGTACACGGGCGTGCTGACCACGCTGCTCGCCGACATGGGCCACCCGATGCCCGGTGACGCTGCCGACGAGCTCATGCTCGCCTGCGACGGTGCGCGCGGCGGCGGCTATGCCGGCGACCCGATCGCGGCCACCACGGCTCTCGGTCGCGTGGTCGAGCGAGTGCTCGCTGAGGCGAAGAACAAGGCATAGCAGCTTTGATTTGACGGGGGAAGACCCCCAGTCGGATTACAGCGCACGCTAACCTAGCGTCGTGCCTGAACACACCTCGTGTTCAGCCGACGCACAGTGTTCACAAGACGCTCCTCTCGAAAGGGAAACGCAATGACTTTCACATTCACACTGCTCTCCATTCTCATCATCCTCATCGGCGCCCTCGCCATCTTCGACGGTGTCAGCCGCATCCGCGGTCGTCGCGTCAACTCGATCCTTGCGATCGTTGAGATCATCCTCGGCGCGCTGTTCCTGCTCTTCATCTTCTTCAACGTGCTGCTGATCCCGATCCTCTGGCTCGCGATCGCGCTCGAGGTCGTGGTGATCGTGCTCATCGTCACCCGGGGAACCGGCCGCGGTCGCGGCTACATCGGCGTCAGCGCCGTAGTCGCCCTGCTCAACCTCGTCTACATTCTCGGTCTGCTGGGCGTTATCAACATCCCGTAGGTCGCAGCACAGAGGGGAAGGCGCCGCACTGTCGGCGCCTTCTTCGTTTAAGCGGCGCCTGTTAGAGAGCGCTGACGCGGTCGAGGTCGGCGAGCTGGTGACGGGTCAGCTGCAGGCTCACCGCGGCGACGAGCTCGGCCACCTGCTCTGGCCGACTCGCCGAGACGACGGGAGCCACCACGTTCGGCTTGCTGAGCAGCCAGGCGAGGGCCACAGAGGCCACGGTCGACTGCTGTGCGGCGGCCACCTCGTCGAGCATGCCGAGCACGCGGTTGCCCCTCTTGCCGAGGTACTTGGCGACCTCTCCCCCGCGCTCGTTGCGCGCGAGGTCCTTCTTGTCGCGGTACTTGCCGGTGAGGTAGCCGCTCGCCAGGGCGAAGCGCGGCATGACGCCGAGGTGCTGCATCTCAGCGACGTGCGCGAGCCCCCCCTCGTACTCGTGGCGGTGCATGAGGTTGTAGTGGTTCTGCAGCGCAACCATGTGGGCAACGCCCAACTGCGCGGATGCGATGCGGGCCTCGATCAACCGGTTGCCGGTGTGGTCGGAGCCCCCGAACGCGCGCACCTTGCCTGCGCTGATGAGCGAGTCGACCGCCAGCAGCGTCTCGTCGAAGGGCACGTGCGGGTCGTCGATGTGCAGGTAGAGCAGGTCGATGTAGCCGGTGCGCAGGCGCTGCAGGGACGCGTCGACCGACGCGACGATGGCGCGGGGGCTGAGGCCCGGGTTGTCGGCGCTCTTGCCGATCTTGGTGGCGACGACCACGTCTGCGCGGTTGCGCTTGGCGCGCATCCAGTTGCCGATCATGATCTCGCTGCGGCCGCCCGCGTAGCTGTCAGCCGTGTCGACGAAGTTTCCGCCGACCGCGGTGTACTCGTCGAGGATGCCCTCTGTGGCAGCGACATCAGCTGTCCAGCCGAAGACGTTGCCGCTGATCGCAAGGGGAAAGACCCGCAGGGGCGAGGGGCCGACGGCACGACGTGACTCGGTGGTCACCGGTCCGGTCTGCACTGCGATCGACATCGCTTGTCCCCTCTTTCACTGAGGATAAAGGCCGAACTGGACAGACTTGTGCACCACGCGCAGATCGTTATCGTGCCGTGAGAAAGCACAGAGGCCCATCCCGCGAACGGGATGGGCCTCTGCGTCTTGCCCAGCAGCTGGCGAGAGCTCTGGGTAGACCTTTTGCAGCGCCGCCTCAGCGGCGCGAGTGGGTGCTACTCGCCTTCGGCGGGGGCCACAGGGCCCTCACTCGCGGCTGCACTCGAGTCGGTGTCGGCCGGGTCGGCGTCGTCCGTCACGGGTGCGAGCGACAGCTTTCCGCGGTCGTCGATCTTGGTGATCTCGACCTGGATCTTCTGGCCGACAGCCAGAACATCCTCGACGTTCTCGACGCGCTTTCCGCCGGCGAGCTTGCGGACCTCGCTGATGTGCAGCAGTCCGTCCTTGCCGGGGGTGAGCGACACGAAGGCGCCGAAGGTGGCCAGCTTGACGACGGTTCCGAGGAACCGCTCGCCGACCTCGGGGTTGAGCGGGTTCGCGATCGCGTTGACGGCGGCACGGGCGGCCTCAGCCGACGGTCCGTCGACAGCGCCGATGTACACGGTTCCGTCGTCCTCGATCGAGATATCAGCTCCAGTGTCGTCCTGGATCTGGTTGATCGTCTTGCCCTTCGGGCCGATCAGCTCGCCGATCTTGTCGATCGGGATCTGCACCGAGATCACGCGGGGCGCGGTCGGGGCCATCTCGTCAGGGGCGTCGATAGCGTCGTTGATGACCGCGAGGATCTTCGTACGGGCTTCCTTGGCCTGCTTGAGCGCTCCATCGAGAACGGAGGACGGGAGGCCGGCGAGCTTCGTGTCCAGCTGGATAGCCGTGACGAAGTCCGAGGTTCCGGCGACCTTGAAGTCCATGTCTCCGAGGGCGTCCTCTGCACCGAGGATGTCGGTCAGAGCCGCGTAGCGGGTTTCGCCGTCAACCACGTCAGAGATGAGGCCCATGGCGATGCCGGCAACGGGTGCGCGCAGCGGCACACCGGCGTTGAGCAGCGACAGGGTCGAGGCGCAGACGGAGCCCATCGACGTCGAGCCGTTGGAGCCGAGAGCCTCGGACACCTGGCGGATCGCGTAGGGAAACTCCTCGCGGGGCGGCAGCACCGGCACGAGGGCGCGCTCGGCGAGGAAGCCGTGCCCGATCTCGCGACGCTTCGGGGATCCAACGCGGCCGGTCTCACCGGTCGAGTAGGGCGGGAAGTTGTAGTGGTGCAGGTAGCGCTTCTTGGTGACAGGGTTCAGCGAGTCGATCTGCTGCTCCATCTTGAGCATGTTCAGCGTGGTGACGCCGAGGATCTGCGTCTCACCGCGCTGGAAGATGGCCGAGCCGTGGACGCGGGGAATGACCTGCACCTCGGCGTCGAGCGCACGGATGTCGGACAGCTGGCGGCCGTCGATGCGGATGCCCTCCGTCAGAACGCGAGTGCGCATGATCTTCTTGCTGACCGACTTGTAGGCCGCGCTCACCATGGGGGGAACGTCGCCCGAGAGCTCGCCGTTGCTGACCTTCTCGTTGATCGCGAGCTTGACGCGCTCCTTGAGCTCGTCGTCGGCGTCCTGGCGCTCCTGCTTGTCAGCGATCTGGTAGACCGCGGCAAGCTCAGCGTGAGCGATGTCGTTGACGGCGTTGAAGGCCTCATCGGAGTAGGGCGGGAACAGCGGGAAGTCCTTGATGGGCTTCGCTGCCTGGTCGGCGATCGACTGCTGCGCCTTGATGAGCTGCTTGAGGAACGGCT
>JBIIAR010000088.1:0-8160 GCA_044239765.1 Microbacteriaceae bacterium | reverse complement strand
GCCTCCGGTGCGGTCATTCCGGTGCTGCCCTACCTGTTCGGCGCGAGCGGGCTGACCGCGGTCATCATCGCCGCTGGTCTCGTCGGTGTAGCCCTGCTCGCCACGGGTGCCGTGGTCGGGCTGCTCAGCGGCGGTCCGCCCCTGATGCGCGCGCTGCGCCAGCTCGCGATCGGCTTCGGCGCGGCGGGCGCAACCTACGCGCTCGGGCTGCTGTTCGGCGCAAGCATCGCCTAGGCGATCGCGCTGGTGAAGCGCCTGCCCGACACCGTCGTCGGCGTGATGCGAATGAAGTTCCAGGTGGCTGCGGGCGTCACCGTGGCGAGCTGCAGCACGCCCGACTGCTCGATGTCTGAATCGCGGTACAGGCGCTCGGCGGTTCCTCTCACCACCACGCTCCAGTAGTCATGGCCGCGCGTTCCGTCGCACTCGAAGGCAACGGATGACGCGGCGGCGATGTCGACGAGCTTCGACCCGGGGGCGGTGCGAATGACGATGCTGTGCTCGTGCACGGTGAAGTTCACGGGAAACATGTCCACGCCATCCGCGGCGCGCACCGCCAGTCGCCCGACCGTCGCCTCGCCCAGGGCGGCCCAGCACTGCTGCTCGCTCAGCCGGTCGAGCGATGCCACCGCGGACCTCATCGCGCCAGCCACTCCCAGCCGGTGACCTCCGGGCTGTCCTCGCCGTTGGCATAGGCGTAGGCGCGCAGCCGGGAGCGCTCGTCCTCGAAGTGCTCGACGAGGCTGCCGTAGCGAGCCTCCAGCCCGGGCACCCGGCGGATCACGTCGATGGCGATGCGGTAGCGGTCGAGATCGTTCATCATCAGCATGTCGAAGGGCGTGGTCGTCGTGCCCTTCTCGCGAAAGCCGAGCACGTGAAAGTTGGCGTGGTTCGTGTGCCGGTAGGCCAACTGGTGAATGAGGGTCGGGTAGCCGTGGAACGCGAAGACGACGGGCTTGTCGGTTGTGAAGATCGCGTCGAACTCCGCGGTCGGCAAACCGTGCGGATGCTGATCCTGCGCCTGCAGGCGCATGAGGTCGACGACGTTGACGAAGCGAACACGCAGCTCGGGGATGCTCTCGCGCAGCAGCCGAACAGCGGCCATCGCCTCGAGGGTGGGCACGTCGCCCGCGCTGGCGATGACGGCATCCGGCTCGCTGCCCGCCACCTCGGAGCCCGCCCAGTCCCAGATGCTGACGCCGCGGGCACCGTGGGTGCGGGCCTCGGCGAGGCTGAGAAAGGTCGGGGCCGGCTGCTTGCCGGCGACGATGACGTTGACGTAGTCGCGGCTGGCGAGGCAGTGCTCGGCGGTGACGAGCAGGGTGTTCGCGTCCGGTGGTAGGTAGACGCGCACGACGCTGGCGCTCTTGTTGACGACGTGGTTGAGAAAGCCCGGGTCCTGGTGCGAGAAGCCGTTGTGGTCCTGCCGCCAGACGTGCGAGCTGAGCAGGTAGGTCAGCGACGCGATCGGCTCGCGCCACGCGATCTCGGCGGTGGCCTCGAGCCACTTGGCATGCTGGTTGAACATGGAGTCGACAACGTGGATGAAGGCCTCGTACGAGCTCATCAGACCGTGACGGCCGGTGAGGAGGTAGCCCTCGAGCAGCCCCTCGACGAGGTTCTCACTGAGGATCTCGATGACCCGCCCGGTGCCGGCGAGGTGCTCGTCGGTGGCGACGATCTCGCCCTGCCACTGCTTGGCGGTCACGCTGTAGACGCCGTCGAGGCGGTTGGATGCCGTCTCGTCAGGACCGAAGACGCGAAAGCTGCGCGGGTTGAGCCGAACGACATCGGCCAGCCAGTTGCCGAGCGATCGCGTGGCCTCCGCGGTGGCGCCGGTGGCGACCTCGTGCGGGTCGAGCGGGGGCAGCACCAGAGGGCTGAGCACGCGACCGCCGTTGGAGGCGGGCAGCGCGCTCATGCGGTGATTGCCGCGCGGGCGAATCGTCGACAGCAGGTTGTCGGCGGAGCCGTCGGCGGCGAAGAGCTCGTCGGGGTGGTAGCTGCGCATCCAGCGCTCGAGCTCGGCAAGGTGCTCTGGGTTCTCAGCGACCTGGCTGAGCGGCACCTGATGTGCACGCCAGGTGCCCTCCACCGGAAGGCCGTCGACAACACGCGGACCGGTCCAGCCCTTCGGGGTGCGCAGGATGATCATCGGCCAGACCGGGCGCTCGTGGGCGGAGGCGACGCGGTCGGTGCGTCGGATGCTCGCGATGCGATCCGCCGCGTACTCCAGTGCCGCCGCCATGGCGCCGTGCACGACCATCGGGTCCTCACCGTCGAAACCACCAGAGACGATGATCGGCTCGTAGCCGTAGCCGCGAAAGAGGGCGAGCAGCTCGTCCTCGGGGATGCGCGCGAGCACCGAGGGATTGGCGATCTTGTAGCCGTTGAGGTTGAGGATCGGCAGCACGACGCCGTCGGTCTGCGGGTTGAGGAACTTGTTGAGGTGCCAGCTGGCGGCGAGCGTTCCCGTCTCGGCCTCGCCGTCACCGATCACGCACGCAACGATGAGCTGCGGGTTGTCGAGGGCCGCTCCGAAGGCGTGCACGAGCGAGTAGCCCAGCTCGCCCCCCTCGTGGATCGAGCCCGGCGTGGTCGGCGATGCATGCGAGGGGATGCCGCCGGGGCTCGAGAACTGCCGGAACAGCGCCAGCATCCCGGCCTCGTTCTGCGGCACCGCCGGGAACAGCTCCGAGTAGGTGCGGTCGAGCCAGGTGTTGGCGACCATCGCCGGACCGCCGTGACCGGGTCCCGCGATGTAGAGCACCTCGAGAGACCTCTCGACGATGAGCCGGTTGAGGTGCGCGTAGATGAGGTTGAGCGCCGGTGAGGTGCCCCAGTGGCCGAGCAACCGCGGCTTGATGTCGCCGGCGGTGAGCGGCCTGCGCAGCATCGCGTTGTCGCGAAGGTAGATCTGCCCGACGGTCAGGTAGTTGGCGGCTCGCCACCAGGCATCGACCGCATAGAGCGGGTGGTCACTTCGGCGGCTGAGCTCGGTTGACTCGGTGACTGTCATGGTTTGACGTTACGGTTCGAGCGCCCCCCGCCACAGAGTCGAAGGTCCTACTGGTCGCGGTTCTCCAGGTGCAGCACCGCGGCCTGCGTGCGCCGCTGCAGGCCCAGCTTGCTCAGCAGGCCAGAGATGTAGTTCTTGACCGTCTTCTCGGCGAGGCCGAGGCGCTCGCCGATCTCGCGGTTCGTCAGGCCCTCGGCGATCAACGGCAGAATGTCATGCTCTCGTGTGCTCAGTGACTCCAGCCGGGGATCCGACCGGTGGGTGTCGGTGATGCGCTGCACCACGCGCCCGCTCATCGACGGGTGGATCAGGTTCTTGCCCGCGGCCACCTTGCGCAGCGAGTCGAGCAGTCCGCTGCCCTGCACGTCTTTGATGACATAGCCCGCGGCCCCGGCGAGCACCGCAGAGTAGATCGCCTCGTCGTCGTCGTAGCCGGTGAGGATCAGGCACTTGACCTCGGGATTCTCCGACCGAACCTCGCGGCAGACGTCGATGCCGCTGCCGTCGGGCAGGCGCACATCGAGTATCGCCACGTCGGGCCGGGTGGCGCGAATTCGCGAGCGCGCCTGCGCGACGGTGCCGGCCTCGCCGACCACCTCGATGTCGCTCTCCGCCGTGAGCAGCGCGGCGATGCCGCGGCGCACGAGCTCGTGGTCGTCGACCAGGAATACGCGGATCATGCTGTCTCTCCCAGGGGAACGGTCCAGGTCAGGCGGGTGCCGGTGTCATCCGAGTCGAAGACGAAGCTGCCCCCGCGCTGTGTCGCGCGCTGCTGCAGGTTCGATACGCCGCTGCGACGGGTCGAGTCCTTCGCGCCGTGACCGTCATCCGTGATGCGCAGCTGCACGTCGGCGTCGGTGATGGCGAGCTCGACGCTCGTGTTCTGCGCGGCCGCGTGCTTGACGACGTTCATCAGTGCTTCGCGCACCACCGCGATGACGTCGTCGGCGAGGTCCCCGGTGATGACGAGGTCGACGGGCCCAGAGAAGCTGACGTTCGGCGTGCGGGCCAGCCGCGGGGCAACCTCGTTGGCGAGGTCGATGATCACATGGCGCACCGGCGCGTGGTGATCCTGCGAAGGACGGGACAGGGCGAAGACGACGGTGCGAATATGCGAGATGCTGGCGTCGATGTCGGCGACCGTCTGCGTGATCCGCGCCGCGATCTGGGGCGAGGTTGCCCCCGCAACGGTCTGCAGCTCCATGCCCGCGGCGAAGAGCTGCTGGATCACGTGGTCGTGCAGGTCGCGCGCGATGCGACCGCGGTCTTCGAGCAGGGCAACGCGCTCGCGGGTGGCGCGGGCGATCGACAGCTCCATGGCGACGCTCGCCTGCCCCGCGAAGTCGGCGGCCATCTCGAGGTCAGAGCGGCGAAACCGCGGCGCCTGACGAAGCCGGCCGACAAGCATCACACCGGTTGTGCGGCCCAGCGACACCAGCGGCACGGCCATGACGGGGCCGAGCGCGCGATCCCCGCTGAGCACCAGGTTGTACTCCGCGCTGTCGTCGATGAGGCGCGGCTGGCGCCCTTCGAGCACACTCGCGCTGAGCGAGCCGGCGAGGGGGATGAGGGTGCCCTGGATGAGATCCTCGTCGATGCCGCGGGCAGTCCCCACGCGCATGAGGTCGCTGTCGTCGCTCGCCTGCAGAACCCACACGACGTCGGCGTCGGCGAGGCCGAGCACGCGGGTGGCAAGCGTGGCGATGACGTCGACGTCGTCACTCGACAGCAGTGCTCCGGTGATCTCGGCCGACGCCGCAGCCCAGGCCTGTCGGCGGTGTGTCTCGGCGAAGAGGCGCGCGTTCTCGATCGCGATGCCGGCCGTCGCGGCGAGGGCAGTGATGAGGCTCTCGTCCTCGTCGCTGAACTCGCCGGTCGCCTGGTTGCTGAGGTAGAGGTTGCCGTAGACCTCGTCGCGCACGCGGATCGGAACCCCGAGAAAGCTGTGCATCGGCGGGTGGTGGGCTGGGAAGCCGACCGACCGCGAGTCGGCCGAGAGCTCGGGGATGCGGATGGCGTGAGGGTCCTCGATGAGCGCGCCGAGCAGTCCGTGCCCCTCGGGGAGGTGGCCGATCGCCACGGCCAGCTCCTCTGGCATGCCGACGTGAATGAACTGCTCTAGGCCGCCGTCGGGCGAGATGACGCCGAGGGCGCCGTACTGGGCGCCGACGAGCTCGACTCCCGCCTCGACGATGCGTCGCAGTACTACCGGCAGGTCGATGTGCTCGATGACGGCTTGGTTCGCCCGCAGCAGCGCGCGCAGCCGCCCCTGGGTTGCCAGCACGTCCTGGGCGCGGTTCATGAGGTCGCTGAGTGCTCTGTCGAGCTCGCCGCGTGCGTCGTCAGGGAAGGTGAAGGAGGGGGCGTCTGTCATCGTCTCTCGCTTCGAGTGCCATTCGCTGGGGGTCCTTCGGTCACTCTACGCCCCGCGGGACCATCGGCCCTAGGCGAGCGGCTCCCACTGGGCGAGCCTCGCAGTACGCAAGGTAAGGGGCATGGCATGTCTGGAACGATCCTGGTCGGAGTCGACGAGTCGACACCGAGCCGGTCTGCGCTGCTCTGGAGCATCCATCGCGCGGTTGCGCTCGGTTCGTCGCTCGAGCTGCTGCACGTGGTCGACGACGAGGGTGGCGCGCCCGAAGGCGACCACCGTCTGGCGGGGCGCGAGGCAGCGGCGCGACTGCTGCGATCAGAGCTCGAGTTCGCCCGCGCGGTGGCTCCGGATCTCATGATCACGACCAGGCTCGCCGATGGTCCCGCCGAGGACGCCCTCGTGCGGCGCTCGGCTGGCCACGCCCTGATGGTGATAGGAACCCACAAGACCGGCTTCATCTACGGGCGCACGTTTGGATCCCGCTTTCTCGGCCTCGCCGCCCGGGCGCACTGCCACGTGGCCTTCATTCCCGATCAGGCCGGCGTCGCGCGGCGGGGTGTCGTGGCCGCGGCCGAGAGCACGCCCGCCGGAGAGGCGGTCGTGCTCTTCGCGGCTGCAGAGGCGCATTCTGGCGGGCATGAGCTGACTCTCGTCGGACGCACGCGTGAGGACACCGCCGCTGCGGCCACCATGGTTCGCACCACGCACCCCGACCTGCACTTTCGCAGCAGGACCTCTGACCTTCCGCTCGCGGAGGCCCTCATCGAGTCCTCGGCCAACGCCGCGCTTCTCGTGATCGGGCGGCCTCGGCGCTCCACGGTGGCACGGGCGATCAACCACGACGTGCTCGTGAACATGGGATGCCCGGTCATCGTGCTGGCCGTCGGCTGAGCCGAGCACGCAGAAGGGGCCGACTCCGAGGAGCCGGCCCCTTCGTGTCTGACTAGGAGAGCCAGGCGGTCTGGGTGCGCACGAAGGGCAGCGAGCGCCAGAGCTTTCCGAGGCCCCAGGTGTCACCAGCCGCGGTCGCGGCGACGACGATCAGCGCCAGTGCGTAGATGATGTGGTAGTCGACGAGGGGGTTGGTCGACGAGGTCAGCGGGGTGAAGGGCCACTCCGCGAGGTACATCAGCACCATGATGAGGCTGCCGACCACGGCGCTGACGCGCAGCCCGATGCCGAGTATGACGGCGAGGCCGATACCGAGCATGCCGAGCATGAAGAGCACGTCGGTGGCCGGGCTGGCGATGCCGGCGAAGAAGCCCTTGAGCGGTCCGCTGACGGCGTCGCCGAGCAGGAAGCCCTGGCTCGGGGTGCCGCCGTTGACCCAGGCACGCTCGACGGGTGTGGAGAAGCCGAGCCCGAGGGTCTTGTCGAGAAAGGCCCAGAGAAAGATGAATCCGGTGGCCAGTCGAAGCACGGCGAGCGCGTGACGCGCTCCCGGTGCGGCCACGACGATGGTGGTGCTGGCGGCTCGCGGTGCTAGCGCCGTGTGAGTTGCTGCAGACATGTCAGTCTCGTTCCGGTTGATGGATGATGACGCCAGACTCGCCCCGTGCGGCGGCAACGGTAAGTGCCGAAGGTCCCGGGACCTCTGGCCCTACCCCGAGCAGCACCCGCGCGAGAGAGTTGCACCATGAAACACGTCGACGCGAGCGAGTGGAGACTGCTCAAGCAGCGCACCTCGACCCACCTCACCGACCCGTCGTGGCTCGGTGGCGCATACTGCGTCAGCCAGGGCGAGGAGCACGGGCGAGTGCAGCTGCCCATGGCGTCGTGGGATGCCGTCGCGCTCGGCCGAGAGATGACTGACCTGCGCGACTGAAAAATCAAGCCCCCCGCTGATAGCGGCCAACGCGCCTACGGTTGCCAGATGACCGACGCGATGACCCCCGACGAGAAACGTCACGACCAGCTGACCACGGCGCCCAAGGCGTCAGAGGACGATGCTGCGCCCCGCATCACCACGAGCGAGCACGACGGCGTCACGCGCATCGACGTCGCCGACTCCGCGGTGGTGCGCCCCGGCAACCCAGAGAAGCAGAACGGATGAGAACCGAGGTCTACGAGAAAGAGCTCGAGCGCCTGCAGATCGAGCTCGTCTCGATGCAGCGGTGGGTGGCGGCATCCGGCTCTCGTGTTCTGGTGATCTTCGAGGGGCGCGACGCCGCGGGCAAGGGCGGTGCGATCAAGCGCATCATGCAGTACCTCAACCCGCGGCAGGCGAGAGTGGTGGCGCTGCCGCAGCCCAGCGAGCGCGAGCAGGGCCAGTGGTACTTTCAGCGCTACATCGAGCACCTGCCGACGAAAGGCGAGATCGTGCTCATGGACCGCTCCTGGTACAACCGCGCCGGCGTCGAGCGGGTGATGGGCTACTGCACCGACGAGCAGTACGAGCTGTTCATGCACCAGGTGCCCACGATCGAGAAGATGCTCGTCGACGACGGCGTCATCCTCATCAAGTACTGGTTCTCGGTGAGCGACAAGGAGCAGCAGAAGCGCTTCAAGTCCCGCCTGCACGACCCCATGCGCCAGTGGAAGCTCTCGCCCACCGATCTCGAGTCGATCACCCGCTGGGAGGACTACTCTCGGGCGAAAGACGCGATGTTCGAGGCGACCGACACGAAGCACGCCCCGTGGTGGACCATCGACAGCGACGACAAGAAGGCCGCGCGCCTCAACGTGATCAACCACCTGCTGTCGCAGGTCGCCTACTAGTCGACCAAGCCGGAGCCCGTGAAGATTCCCAAGCGCCCCGTCTCAGAGA
>JBIIAR010000128.1:0-6824 GCA_044239765.1 Microbacteriaceae bacterium | reverse complement strand
CGCCCCAGCCGACGCTCACCACCGCGCCGGGCCGCAGGAAGCGGCGGATGTACTGCGTCGCCTCCTGCGCGATACGGGAGTTTGTCTGCTCGCCGCTCACCTGACGGCCGAGCTGTGGCACGACCACGACGTCTTGCAGCTTGAACTTCTCGCGGAGGCCCTTGCTCAGCTCGAGGCCGCCGACGCCGGAGGTGTTGATGTCGATGGTGACAATGCCGGTCTGGCGAGCACGCTCGAGGAGGCGCGCGACGGTCGGGCGCGAGACGTGCAGCCGTTCGGCGATCTCGGCCTGGGTCATCTCGTCGCGGTAGTAGTACCAGGCGACGCGAACGAGGCGTTCACGGTCGGCGTCATCGTCTTCGCGCCCTCTTGCGTAGCCGGCGTCTACCACGGTGCTCCTTCGCTTCGGTCGTGACTGCAGCCAGTGTAGCGGCCAAAGAGTGAACATATGTGCATGCAATGAACGAATGTGAAAAGTATGTAATTATGTGGGCGACCTGACAGGAGTCACGATGACGTTATCCATCCTCGCAATCGGGGACAGCTACCTGCCGGCCACTGATATGGCACGTGCACTCGAATCCCTCGCCGATCTCGGCACCGTTCGCTATGAGACTGTCGACATCGACGATCGCCCTCAGCTGGAGGGGGTTCACGAGTACCAGGGCAGCCCCGAGGCCGTGCACGGCTGGCTGCGCGACGGTGATGACGTTCTCGTCGTGCACGCGGCGCCCATCACCCGTGAGGTGCTGCAGGCGCATCCGTCGGTGAAGCTCGTCGCCTGCGTGCGCGGCGGGGCTGTCAACATCGACCTCGCCGCAGCGAAAGAGCTCGGTGTCACCGTCGTCAACACCCCCGCCAAGAACGCGATCTCGGTCGCCGACCTCACCATGACCTTCGTGCACGCGCTGTTTCGTGGCGTCGGCCCCTCCACGACCTGGCTGCGCGCGCAGTCGGCCGCGGGAGAGACCCACCTGGACTCGACCTTCATCGGCGGCCAGTGGATCGCCGCGGAGCCGCGCGGCGCCACCCTCGGGCTCCTCGGCTTCGGAGCGATCGGACAGCGCGTCGCCGCCCAGGCGAAGTTCTACGGCATGCGCGTGCTGGCCTTCGATCCCTTCTTCACGGGACAGAGCGACCTCGCCGACCTCGTCACCCTCGAGCAGCTCGCCGCCGAGAGCGACGTGGTGAGCGTGCACGCGAAAGAGACGCCCGAGACCCGACATATCGTCGGTGCCCCGTTCATCGCGCGCATGAAGAAGGGCGCCTACATCGTCAACACGGCGCGGCAGAGCCTGCTCGACGAGGCCGCGCTGCTCAGTGCCCTCGAGAGCGGCGCTGTCGGCGGAGCGGCGCTCGATGTGGCGGAGCCCGACGGCCTGTGGCCGCAGCTGGTGCAGCGCGCCAATGTCATCATGTCGCCGCACCTCGGCGGGGCGACGCGGCAGACCCAGGAGCGCGGGCTCGAGATGGTCGTTGCCGACATCCGTCGCTTCGAGGCCGGTGACCCGGTCGTCAACAGGATCGCCTAGGCGGCGACCTTCGCCCGGTCGACGTGGCGCTGCACGGTCGACTTGAACCACTTCGAGTCGGGAACCTTTGCGAGCAGCGGGCCCGCGATGACGGTGATGAGCACGAAGGTGGTCGCGAGGGGCGCGAGCTGCGGCTCCACACCGGCGGTGACCGCGAGGCTGGCGATGACAATCGAGAACTCCCCGCGGGGCGTGAGTCCGAAGCCGGTGCGCCAGCGACCGGGTATTCCGATGCCAGCCTTGCGAGCCGCAAGGTAGCCGGTGAGCGTCTTGGTTGCGATGCCGATGAGGGCGAGGATTGCCGCGGGCAGCAGCACGGGGGGAATGTCCACGGGATCGGTCGAGAGGCCGAAGAAGACGAAGAAGATCGCGGCGAACAGGTCGCGCAGCGGGGTGAGCAGCTGCACGGCATTGTGGGCGACCTGGCCGGAGAGCGCGATGCCGACGAGGAAGGCTCCAACGGCCGACGACACCTGCACCTGTGCCGCGAGGCCGGCGATGAGCATGGTGAGGCCGAGCACGCCGAGCAGCAGCGACTCGCTGTCTTTCGGCGAGAACAGCGACGAGATGAGCTTGCCGTGGCGCAGTGCGAGGAAGAGGATCACCAGCACGGCCGCGACCGCGATCGACAGCGCGATCGCCCCCTCGGCGATGCCGGCGCCGATCACCAGCGCGCTGAGCACGGGAAGGTAGAAGGCCATCGCGAGGTCCTCGATGACGAGGATCGAGAGGATCACCGGGGTCTCGCGGTTCGAGAGGCGCCCGAGATCCCGCAGCACCTTCGCGATCACGCCGCTCGACGACACCCAGGTGATGCCGGCGAGGGCGACAGCAGCGACAGGACCCCACCCCAGGATGAGGCCGAAGATCGCGCCGGGGAGCGCGTTGAATACCGCATCCATGAGCCCCGCAACGCGCGAGCGCTTGAGGTTGCCCATGAGCTCGTCGGCCGAGTACTCCAGGCCGAGCATGGCGAGCAGAAGGATCACGCCGATCTCGCTGCCGACCTCGAAGAACTCCTCACTCGCAGCGAGCGGCACGAAGCCGCCGTGGCCGAAGACGAGCCCGGCGAGAAGGTAGAAGGGAATGGGCGAGATGCCGAAGCGAACGGCGAAGCGCCCGAGCAGGCTGAGACCCAGCAGCAGCGCGCCGACCTCGATGAGAAGGAGGGTGGTTTCGTGCATGAGCCCGACCCCTTACGCGGAGCTGTCCGCGATGATCTTCGCGAGCTTGTCGAGTCCTTCGCGGGTGCCCACCGCGACGATGGAGTCACCCGCTTCGAGCACGTGGTCGGGCTTGGGGGAGGGGATGACGTTGCCATCGCGCACCACGGCGACGATCGACACGCTCGTGCGCGTTCGCGCCTTGGTGTCGCCGAGCGGGCGGCCCGCGTACTTCGAGTCAGCCGAGAGCAGCAGGTGCTCGGTGTAGAGCCCGGCGGTCTCCTCGCTCAGCGCGTTCACCTGGCTGAGGCTGACGGAGTTGCCGAGCAGGTCGGCGAGAGCCGCCGCCTCCTGGTCGCTCAGCGGGATGGAATCCGTGCTCGCGTCGGGGTCGATCTCGTCGAAGAGCGCGATCTCGCGCGCACCGTCACGGTGCGAGACGACGCTGATGCGCCGACCGTTCGAGGTGACGACGTCGTGACGAAACCCGATGCCAGGAAGGTCGACTTTTTCTACGCGTACGGCCATGGGGTCAAAACTACCCTAGGCAGCAACACCGTATTTCTTCATCGCGGTCTCCACGATGGTGAGGCCCTGCAGGCCGGGCATGCGCGCGACGTGCTCGTCGAGCTTGCGGATCTCGCGCAGGCCCTCCTCGCCGGCGAAGAGGTGGCCCATGACGTGGGTGACCTCCTCGGGCTCCATGACGCTGGAGCCGACCGGGCCCCAGGCCTTGCTGAGCGCGAAGCGGGCGAGAACCTGGGCCTTCTTCGAGCGGGCGAGGCGATCGCGGGCCTGGGTCGCATAGAAGGCGACGTGGCGGGCCTCCTGCTTGGCGATCCGTCGAAGGAGAACGGCGAGCACGGGGTGCTTCTCGAGGTCCGCGAGACGGTTGTAGGCGGCGACGGCCGACCACTCGTTGGCGGCTCCCCAGATCATGTGCACGGCGATGAAGTCCTTGCCGACGATGTTGCCGAGCAGCGACTGCTTGACCGGGTCGAGGCGGTCCTTCCAGCCGAGCTTGAGGCGCGTGGCCTTGAGCTCGTCGAAGTCCACGGTGACGCCATGGGCGCCGAGAACCGCGGCGAGGGCCTCGCCGTGCCAGAACTCCTCGCGGTTCCACATGGTCATGAAGGCGCTGACCTCCTCCTCCTTGTGAGAGGGGGTGACGAGCAGGTCGCGCAGGTAGCAGACCGTGTGGTACTCGATGTCGCACATGTAGCGCAGGGCACGCAGCGTCGCCTCGGGCAGCGGCTTCGTCTTGAACTCGTCGAAGTCGAGGTCGCTCCAGTTCACATTGACCGAGGTGCTGGTGAACTTGTCGATGTCGAATGCCATTAGATGCCTTCCGCTGCGGTTACCGGGGATTCGGTGCGGGACTCTGGTTCGGTGGGTTTGGCGCTGAGCTTCCAGTCGAGGATGTTCCAGCGCTTCTCCTGGGCGTAACGGTACAGCTGCAGGTCAGGGTTGACCGCATTCGCGTTGCCGAGAAGCTGCAGCCAGGCGAGGTCGGCGTGGCTGTCGCCGTAGCCGTAGGACTGGCTGAGGTTGATGTCGTTGAGCTTCGCGTAGTGGCGAAGCCACGCGGCGCGAGCCTCGTCGACCAGGGGCGGATCGGCGAGAAAGCCGGTCAGCTTGCCGTCACGCTCGTGCATGGAGCCGGCGACAACCTCGTCGAAGTACGGCAGCAGCGGCTGCACCATGAGGTCGATGGTTCCCGTCACCAGGATCGTGCGGTGCCCGGCCTCGCGGTGCGCCTTGACCTGGGCCAGCGCCTCGGGCAGTGCGCGGTTGACCATCATGCGGCCAACCGGCCCCCGAACGGCTCGCTGGATGTCGGCGACCTTGAACCCCTTGTAGCGGCGCATGAAGGTGCGGATGAAGTCGCCGCGGTCGCGGCGCTCTGCCCGGATGTACTTGGGGATCGAGATCGCGAAGTCCACCGCGTCGAGGGCCCAGCGCTTGGGCGGCAGGCTGGCGGTGAGCCAGCGGTACTGCTGCACGAGGTTGGACTTCACAACCGTGCCCTCGAGGTCGAAGATCGCCACGACATCCGTGCGCTGCGGCAGGGCACGCGCGGTCTTCGCCTTCTCCTGCGGACGACGCGCGAAGGCCTTCGTCATCGTGGTGATCGACGGGAAGTGCACGTTCTGCAGGTAGTCGTGCCAGTTGATCTCTGTCACGTCGAAGCCCTGGGTCTTCTGCAGCTCAGGCGAGAGCGACGCGTGCAGGGCCCGAGTGTTGCGGTCGTCGAAGATGACCTCGGTCTGCACGTAGGCGCGGTAGAGGTCGGTGTACCCGCGCAGCACCTCGAGTCCGTGCTGCAGGCGCTTGATCTTGTCGAAGCGCATGCGGCGACGTGCCGTCATCGTGCGCTTGCGCGTGATGCGCTGCTCGGCACGGCTGGCCATGTTCTCACGCATGGTCAGCGCCTGCTCGACGCGGGCTGCACCGGGGTACTTCCACTTGGGAACCTTGACATCCTCACCATCGCGCTGCAGCGGGTTCGCGATGAAGAAGTCGTGAACGTTCTCGTGCATCTCGTGAAAGGGCAGCGGGTTCGAGCGGCCCGAGGCCACCTGGTAGTAGGTGACCTGCTCGGGCTCGGGCTTGGTGCCGGCCACGGCGATGATGGCGTTGACGACGTGGTCGACGGGAATGATGTCGAGAACCGAGTCGGGGAGTCCCGGGAAGTCGGGCAGCAGTCCACGGCCATAGGCGAGAATCAGCGGGTCGGCGACCTTGAAGCCGTCGATCCACCCGGGGAAGGGATGCTGCAGCGCGCTCTCGATGATCGAGGGGCGCAGCACGCTGAGGCGGTGTCCGCTCTGGGCCCAGAGCTCCTCGGCGGCACGCTCGGCGAAGGCCTTCGTCAGGGTGTAGACGTCGGTCCAGCCGAGAGACTCAGCGCGCATGCGGCCGTGCTCGACGAGGGTCTTGGTGACCCAGGCCACGCGGGCTGCCTCAGCGTCGGCCGCCACGGCCTGCGGGCCGGCCTTGCTGTTGTTCGCCTTGGCGGCGTCGAGGAAGCGCCGCAGCGACTCGGGGGAGCGGGAGTCGTTCTCCACGCGCACGCGGGCCGACTTCGCGGCCTCGTACTCTGCGCGCCAGTCGACGCTGTGGGTGAGTGACGCCTCGGGCGAGACGCCCTTGCGAATTCCGGCGACGTAGGCGGTCGACACGTGCACGACGCGGGGGTCGCTGCCGCTGGCCAGCAGGGCGCCGTACACGCCGAAGGCGCCGCCGACGTTCGTGTCGAAGGCCTCGTCGATGGGCGGGTCGAAGGAGACGGTCGACGCTCCGTGAATGACCACGTCGAGGTCGCTCGGCAGGGTGCCGACATTCGAGAGGCTGCCGTTGATGATGTTGACGCGCTTGGCGACCTGCTTCGTCGCCTCCTCTTCACCGACGCGCTCGATCCAGTTCTTGAAGACCGGCTTGCGCATGAGCTGCGTGAGGCGCTGCTCGACCGGGGCGCTGCCCTTGGATCGCACGAGGATCGAGATGCGGGTGTCGGGGTAGTCAGACAGCAGCCGCTCGAGCACCGCCTGACCGACGAAGCCGGTGGCTCCGGTAAGGAAGACGTGCTCGTTGGTGAGCCCTGCCTCGTTCGAGGCTGGCTTCTTCTTGGCTGCCGGCTTGCGGGCCGGCGCCTTCTTGACTGGTGCGTCGCTCATGCGGATGCCTTCTCAATGAGGTGGAGGCCGCGCAGGCCGGGAAGGCCGTCGATTGCGTCATCGATGCTGGTCGCGAGGCCGGGGGAGGAACGGAAGATGCGCTCGTAGAAGTACTGGGCGTCGGCGCCGGGCAGTTCGTTGGCCCCAATGGGCCAGTCCGACTTGCGCAGGCGTGAGCGCGTGAGCTTCTGAGCACGGGTGGAGGCAGTCAGCCGGTACTCCGACTGCGGTTCGAAGAAGGTGAGGTGCCTCGCCTTGATGCCGAGAATGGTGTCCATCGTCGACTTCAGCTCGGCGTTCGGCTCGAGCTCGGCGATGCGCGCGTAGGCCGCCTGGGTGAGCCAGCCGTCAACCGCGCCGATCGCCATGTGCACGGCGATCATGTCGACGCCGATCTGATTGGCGACCATCGACTCGCGAATGGGGGAGAGCCGCTCGGCCACCTCGCGAAA
>JBIIAR010000142.1:0-6333 GCA_044239765.1 Microbacteriaceae bacterium | reverse complement strand
CGCCGGCATCTTCACCCGCGACAAGCGCGGCACCTGGGCCTACTACCGGCTCGTTCCGGGCGCCCTCGACTCGATCGCCTCTGTGCTGGTCAGCGCATGACCGCCATCAACCTCGACGCCGCCCTCGCCAGCATTCACGAGCACTGGCAGCCGCGCCGCGTCACCAGCATCAACGACTACGACATGAAGATCGCCAAGGTGCAGGGTGAGTTCATCTGGCACGCCCACCCTGAGACCGACGAGCTCTTTCTCGTGATCTCTGGCGAGCTCACGCTGCAGCTGCGCGACGGCGACATCGTGCTCGGCCCCAACGACGTCTACGTCGTGCCCAAGGGCGTTGAGCACTGCCCGAAGGCCGACGTCGAGACGGCGATCGTCATGTTCGAGATTCAGGGAACGGTGAACACAGGCGACGCCGGAGGCGACCGCACCGTCGAGGTTCAGGAGCTCAGCTAGAGCCCACCGGCAACACGTATGTTCGCACCCGTCGTGTAGGACGCGTCGTCTGACAGCAGCCACGCCACCGCCCCGGCGACCTCCTCCGGCTGACCGGAGCGCCCCAGCGGAACGGTCGGCCCGACCTGGTCGGCGCGGTCGGGCTCCGCGTGAAAGTCGGTGTAGATGGTGCCCGGCGAGACCGCGTTGACGCGCACGCCATCCGCAGCGACCTCCCTGGCGAGGCCGATGGTCATGCCGTCGACGGCCGCCTTGGACGCGGCATAGTGCACGTAGCGGTTCGCGCCGCCCAGGGTCGCGGCACCCGACGAGATGTTGACGATCGAGCCTGCGACGGCGAACGCGCGAAGCGCACCACGAGCCACCAGCAGGTAGCCGAGAACGTTGACCTCGAGGGCGCGGCGCATGCCGTCGGCATCCGCGTCGATGAGACGCGAGTTGCCGCCGCTGATGCCGGCGTTGTTGACGAGGCCGGTCAACTGGCCGTCGATGGCGGCGAACATGGCGCCGACGGATGACTCTGAGGCGGTGTCGACCTGAACGGTCTGGGCGCTGCGGCCGAGGGCGCGCACGGCGGTGGCCACCTGCTCGGCGGCCTCGGCATCCGTGCGGTAGGCGACGACCACGTCGTGGCCCTCGGCGGCCAGGCGCACGCAGATTGCGGCGCCGATGCCGCGACTTCCGCCGGTGACGAGTGTGAGGGGCATGGTTTAGATTCTCCTCCATGAGCGAATCGATCCACCTCTCAGAGCACATCAACCGCAGCGCTGCCGATGTCTACGCCTACGCGTCGAAGGTCGAGAACCTGGCCCACTGGGCGGCCGGAGTCTCAGCCGAGATGCAGATTCGCTTTGCACAGCGCAACGACTTCGGGGTGCTCGACCATTGGGCCACCGTCGGCGAAACGACCTTCTACAACCCCATGCGGGTGATCGAGCACGACGGCGGCAGCGAGATCGTGTTCACGCGTCGCAACCCGACGGATGCCGACCGCGCGGCCATCATCGCCGACCTCGCGACCCTCAAGCGCATTCTCGAAACGGCGACCGCAGGCTAGCCTCCCCTCGCTAGCGCTGCGCGGTCGGCGGTGCTTTGCTTGCGCCATGACCACACTGCATGTGGGCGAACCCCACAACCAGAGCATCGCCGCACGACTCAACTGGCTGCGCGCCGGAGTGCTCGGCGCGAACGACGGCATCGTCTCGGTGGCTGCCATCGTGGTCGGCGTCGCCGGAGCGACCACGGCGCTCGCACCGATCATCACCGCGGGCGTCGCCGGTGCTGTCGGCGGGGCCATCTCGATGGCCCTCGGCGAGTATGTGTCGGTGAGCAGCCAGAGCGACAGCCAGCGCGCGCTCATCGCGAAAGAGCGTCACGAGCTCGAGACCATGCCCGACGACGAGCTCGCCGAGCTCACCGCGATCTACGAGTCGAAGGGCCTGAGCCCGCAGACCGCCGACGCGGTCGCGCGCGAGCTGAGCGCCCATGATGCTCTGGCCGCCCACCTTGAGGCAGAGCTGCACATCACCGAGAGCGAGGTGGCGAGCCCGTGGGCGGCGGCCGGCGCATCGGCGATCGCCTTCACCCTCGGGGCGGTTCTGCCCTTCGTCGCAATCGTCTTTCTGCCCGAGGCCGTGCGCATCCCGCTCACCTTCGCCGTCGTGCTGCTCGCACTCGCGGCAACCGGGGCCAGCAGCGCGCTCATCGGCGGCAGCCCGTGGATGCGCCCCACCATCCGCGTGGTCATCGGCGGCGCGCTCGCACTCGGCGCCACCTTCCTCATCGGACGGCTGCTCGGCACCACCGGCGTAGTGTGACCCGCATGGTGAGGATCCTGGTCGCAGAGGATGACCCCACCATGGCCAGCCTCGTCGAAGAGGGCCTTCGTGAGGAGGGCTACAGCGTCGACGTGGTGACAACGGGCACCGACGCTCTCATTGCCGCCACGTCCGTCGAGTACGGCGCCGCGGCCATCGACGTCATGCTGCCCGGCATGAGCGGATTTGAGCTGTGCCGCCACCTGCGCGCCCAGGGCAGCACCCTGCCGGTGCTGCTGCTCACCGCACGAGATGCGGTGGAGGACCGCGTCTTCGGCCTCGACGCGGGAGCAGACGACTACCTCACCAAGCCCTTCGCCTTCGCCGAGCTGAGCGCCCGCATCCGTGCCCTCGTTCGACGGGAGAGCGCGGCTCCGCGGCCTGTCGTGCGCGTAGGCAGGGTCGCCCTCGACACCGCCACCGTTCGCGCCACCCTCGACGCTGCGCCACTGACGATGAGCACGAAGGAGTTCTCGCTGCTGCGGTACCTCGCTGTCAACGCGGGGATGACGGTCACCCGCAGCCAGATCCTGCAGGAGGTCTGGGGCACGACGAAGCACATCGACCCGACCGTCGTCGATCAGTACGTCAGCTACCTTCGCAAGAAGCTCGAGCCAGTCTCCCCCGGCTTCACCATCACGACAGCACGAGGTGTCGGCTACTCGCTGCGCCTCGATGAGAGCCTCTGATGCGCCGCCTGAGCATTCGCACCCGCATCACCCTTGGCAGTGTTATCGTCGCGGCCGTCGTCTTCACGATCGCGCTCGTGGCAGTGGGTGTGCAGGCCGCCGCGGTTCTCGAGCAGTCGGATGCGACCCTCGCGCGCAATGACCTCACCTCATTTGCGGTCGATATCGCGGCGAACCCCGACGAGAGCGTCGACGACCCTGGCACCGGCCTCCTGGTGCTCATTCAGCCGCCCAGCGGTCCTGCCGAGGTGGACACCCTGCCGCGTGCGCTGCACGAGCTGGTCGAGCAGCGGCAACCTGGTGACGAGTTAGAGGCAGAGACTGCCGGCGGGGACTTCATCGTCGTGGGTCGCACCGTCGAGACGCCCGACGGCACGTGGACGCTCTGGGCAGCGCGCAGCACCGAGTCCCGAGAGCTCACGCTGCGGTCGCTCGCCGCTCTGCTGGTGGTGGGCGGCGTGCTGCTCCTGGCGGCTTTCGGCATCGCGTCGTGGTTTCTCGCATCTGCGGCGCTTCGTCCGGTGGTGCGACTGCAGCGCGGTGCTGAACGGCTCGCCGAGGCCGGTGAGCGAGCGTCCCTGCCCGTGGGCGATGCCGACGACGAGATAGCGCGTCTCGCGACCACCCTCAACAGCTTCCTCGACGACGTGCGAGACTCGGCCGATCGCGAGAAGCGCATGGTGTCGGATGCCGCCCACGAGCTGCGTACCCCGCTCGCTGCGCTGAAGACCCAGCTCGAGATCGCGCGGCAGGAATCCACTGACTCCCGTCTCGACGCCCAGCTCGCGGCGGCCGAGACCTCGGTCGACCGGCTGAGCGATCTGGCAACCAACCTGCTCGAACTCGCGCGCCTGGAGCAGCGCGGCGACGAGACCCTGCTCAGCACCCCTGCCGAGCTCGAGCAGGAGCTTCTCGCCTCGGTGGACAGAGCGCGGCTGCTTGCGCTGCGTCGCGGGGTCGCGGTCGACTACGACATCGGCGCCCTCAGCGCCTCCGTTGGCGCGAGTGCGCGATCCTTCGGCAGGCTCTGCGACAACCTTCTCGCCAATGCCGTCACGGCCGCGGAAAAGCATGTTCGGGTGACCCTTCTGCAGGACTCGGAAAGCCTGCGACTGACGGTCGTCGACGACGGTGCAGGTATGCCGCAGGATTTCGTTTCCCAGGCCTTCGAGCGCTTCTCGCGCTCGGACACTGCTCGCACGAGCACGGGTAGCGGCCTGGGGCTCTCGCTCGTCAAAGCGATCGCCGAGGCGGCAGGCGGCACGGCAAGCGTCGCGAACGGCACGTCAGGTCTGACAGCGCGGGTGACGCTTCCCAACATGTGAGAACTCTCACGCCCGATGCGCCCCGTTCATGGATTGCACATAGCTTCGAGCCCAAGAGTGGTCACATGACCGCACAGCTCATCACCCCGCGCACCGGATCGCCCGACCGCCGTCGGCAGTACCGCCGCCGCGCACGCCGCTCCGACCTGCTGGTGACCGCGCTCTGGGCCTCCGGCGCCGCCGCTGCGGCGCTCTTCCTCAGTGTGGGCGGCGCAGGCCAGTTCGGCACAATCGCGGATGCCATCACGAGCATCGGCATCGTCACCGGCCTCATCGGCAGCGACTTCATCCTCGTCATGCTCGTTCTCGCCGCCCGGGTGCCGGTCATCGACCGCACTGTCGGACACGATCGCGCGATCGCGGTCCACCGCCAGCTCGGCAAGCCGGCGCTCTACCTGCTGCTCGCCCACGGCGTGCTGCTGCTCATCGGCTACGGAGTCGGCAGCGGCATCAACGTCGTCACCTGGGTCGTCGACATGTGGGAGCTTCCCGACATGCCTCTCGCCTTCATCGGCCTCGGCCTGCTCGTCGCCGTGGTCGTGACCTCGCTCGTCGCGGTGCGCCGCAGGTTCAGCTACGAAGGCTGGCACCTCGTGCACCTGCTGAGCTACGTCGCCGTCGCATTCGCGATCCCCCACCAGCTGAGCAACGGCGCTGTGCTGTCCGAGGGGCCGCAGCGGGTCTACTGGATCGCCCTCTACGTTCTCGCCTTCGGCAGCATCGCCGTCTACCGCTTTCTCGAGCCGCTCGTCGCAAGCCTGCGGCATGGCATCCGCGTCGACAAGGTCATCGAGGTCGCTCCGGGGGTCGTCTCCATCGTGCTGCGCGGCTCGAATCTCGAGGCACTGGGGGCGACGGGTGGGCAGTTCTTCGTCTGGCGGTTCTGGGCTCCGGGAATGTGGTGGCACGCGCATCCGATCTCGTTGTCCGCAGCGCCGACGGCGAACTACGCCCGCATCACGATCCGCGACCTTGGCAGCGGATCCCGCGCCATTACAGCAGTGAAACCCGGCACCCGCGTGTGGCTCGAAGGCCCATACGGCATCTTCACCGACGAAGCGCGCACAGCCCCCAAGGTCGCGATCATCGCCGCGGGCATCGGCATCACCCCCGCGCGGGCACTTCTCGAATCGTCGACCATCGCCCCCGGCGAGGCGACCGTGCTGCTGCGGGCCTCGTCAGAGAACGAGCAGTGGCTCTGGCAGGAGGTCGCCGACCTTGCGGTCGAAAAGGGTGCGGCCTACTTCGAGATGGTGGGCGCGCGCCCTGCCCGGGCATCCAGCTGGATGTCGGCTCGCGACCACGAGCGCGGCGTCACGCTGCAGAGCGCGTTCCCGAAGCTCCTCGACTCCGACCTCTACATCTGCGGGCCGAGCGCCTGGCTCGACCTCGTCGAGGCGGATGCCCGCAGGGCAGGGGTTCCCGCACATCAGATTCACGCAGAGAGGTTCGACTGGTGAGAACACGTGCAGCACTGACAAGCATCTTCGCCTCCGTTGGCGTGCTCATTATCGGGTGGCAGGCAGGTTCTGCCGCGATGACGAGCACCCAGCCGAGCACGTCCACGACCTCAGCTAGCTCTGGCTCGACCGGCAGCAGCACAGGAACAACGACCACGACATCAGCGGTGGCGGTCGCCGACGGAACCTTCACAGGAGACGACGTCAACACCCGTTTCGGCAGCGTTCAGGTGCAGGTCACGGTCTCTGGTGGGCAGCTAACCGATGTCACCGCCCTGCAGCTCACCGACGACGACCGCAAGTCGGTGCAGATCAGCAACCGCGCAGAGCCGATCCTGCAGTCGGAGGTTCTGGCAGCGCAGTCCGCAAACGTCAGCAACGTGAGCGGTGCCACCTACACGAGCGATGCCTACCTGCAGTCCCTGCAGTCAGCGCTCGACCAGGCCGGCCTCTGATGCGCGGCATGTTCGAGACGATGGGCACCGTCGCGTCGATCGCGCTGCCCGACGACCACCCGGAGACGGTCGACGGCATCCGCCAGATCTTCACCGACGCCGAGCAGCGCTTCAGCCTCTACCGCCTCGAC
>JBIIAR010000086.1:0-8257 GCA_044239765.1 Microbacteriaceae bacterium | reverse complement strand
GCACGCGGCGGGGCGCACGGCCGAACCGCCGACGCCGGCCGGGCAGTACCTTGCTGACGCGATCACCGCATCCACCGCCTTTGAAGGTGTTCTGGCGGCGCTGCTGCACCGCGAGCGCACGGGTGAGGGCCAGCTGGTCACCGTCAACATGCTCGATGCCCTGACCACCCTGCAGATGCAGGAGCTGTCGGTTTTCACCGTCGGCCACGTGCCCCAGGAGCGCGGCGAGCAGCCGAACGCGCACGTCTACATTCGCGCGCCCTACGGCGTCTTCGCCACGAGCGACGGCTACCTCGCCCTCGGCTTCGCCGACCTCGAGACGCTGGGCACGGTCATCGACGAGCCGAGCTTCGCCGGCATGGTGCCCGAGGTCGACGGCTGGACCCGCCGCGACGAGCTCTACGAGAAGACCGAGGCGCGTCTGCAGCACGACACGACCGACAACTGGCTCGAGAAGCTGCTCGCCGTCGGCATCTGGGCCGGACCGGTCTACAGCTACCAGGACCTCGTCGACGACCCGCAGATCGCCCACAACGGCACCTTCGTCGAGTACGACCACCCCACCGAGGGCCACATCAAGACTCCCGGCTTCCCCTACAAGTTCTCGGCAACCCCTCCGCGCATCGACCGTGGAGCCCCGCTCATCGGCGAGCACAGCACCGAGGTGCTCACCGAGCTGGGTGTCAGCGCAGAGCAGATCGCAGCGCTCTTCGAGTCGGGCGCGGTCGCCGGCGAATGAGCTCCTTCGTCGGCCTCACCTGGGACCACCCGCGCGGCCGCGAGGCGCTGCAGGCGGCCGACTTCGCCGACCTCACGTGGCAGGTGCAGTCGCTCGAGGGCTTCGAGTCCGCGCCGATCGACGAACTCGCCACCCGCTACGACCTGCTCGTGCTCGACCACCCGCACCTGGGCGATGCGCTCGCGACCGACAGCATCCGCCCGCTCGACGAGCTGTTCTCTGCCGCAGAGCTGCAGGCGTGGGCTGACGAGGCCGTCGGCCCCAGCGCCCGCTCGTACCAGCGTGACGGCCACACCTGGGCACTGCCGCTGGATGCCGCCACCCAGGTGAGCGCGCGCCGCCCCGACCTGCTGCCCACGGCCCCCACCTCGTGGATGGACGCCCTCGCCCTCGACGTTCCCGTCGCCCCGAGCCTCGCCGGCCCCCACGCCTTTCTCAGCCTCTGCTCGATCGCGGTCTCACTCGGCGGCGACATCGGCAGTGGCACCGGCGGCGACTTCTTCGACCGGCACAGTGCGGTGCAGGCGCTCGGCATCCTCGCCGAGCTCGCCTGCCGCGCGCCAGCCGCGACGAAGAGCCTCAACCCGATCGGGCTGCTCGAGCTGATGTCGACGACCGACGAGCTCGCCTACATTCCGCTCGTCTACGGCTATGTGAACTACGCGCCGCGCGTCGCCTTCGGCGCTCCGCCCCTCGGCAGCCGCATCGGCTCCACGATCGGCGGCACCGGCATCGCGATCACCCGCCGCTGCGAGCCGACGCCCGCGCTGCTCGACCACCTGCGCTGGCTGATGTCACCGGCGACGCAGGCGGGCTTCATCCCCTCCCACGCGGGGCAGCCGAGCGCGCGGTCGGCCTGGACCCAGCTCGGCCCCTTCTACACCGACACCCTCGAGACCATCGAGGCCTCGTGGGTGCGGCCCCGCTTCGCCGGGTACATTCCCTTTCAGTCGACGGCGTCGGCGATTATTCGCGACGGCCTCAACGACCCCACCACCATCGACCGCGTCATCGCGGCGTATCGAGAGGCCAGCGCATGAGCGAGTTCGACCCGGGCATCGAGCAGATCACCGTCACGGTGGACGGCGCCGTGGCGCTCGTCACCATCAACCGGCCAGAGAAGCTCAACTCCGTCACCCCCGAGATGTCGGGCGCGCTCGAGGCATTCGCGGCGTGGGCCAACGAGGCCGATGCGGTGCGGGCGATCGTGCTGACCGGGGCAGGTGAGCGGGCCTTCTGTGCCGGCAGCGACATCCGCACGCTCGACAGCTATGCAACCCCGTGGGACTTTCGCAACCGCCGCGACTACTGCGACGCCCTGCGTGAGCTGCGCAAGCCGGTCATCGCTGCGGTCAACGGCTACGCCCTCGGCGGCGGGCTCGAGACGGCGCTCACCTGCGACATTCGCATCGCGTCGACCAACGCCACCTTCGCGGCCCCCGAGATCAAGCTCGGCTGGATCGGCGGCGGCGGCATGACCGCGCTGCTGGCCAACTCCATCGGGGCAAGCAATACTGCCCTCATGACGATGACCGGCGACGCGATCGACGCGCAGCGGGCGCTCGCGTGGGGTCTCGTCAGCGAGGTGCTCGAGCCCTCCGCCCTGCTGCCGCGCGCGCTCGAGCTCGCCGCCACCATCGCCAGCCGACCGCCGATCGCCGCCGAGACCGCGAAGGCCAACCTCACGGCCGCCTACAACCTTCCGCTCGCACAGGCCGTCGCCTACGAGCGCGAGCTGCAGGGCATCACCTTCGCCACCGACGACGCGAACGAGGGCAGAGCAGCCTTCGCCGAGAAACGACCCGGCGTCTTCCGTCGCCGTTAAGGAGCACCATGACCGCACACTGGACCGGCGGCGCCGCAGCCGCACTGCCCACCGACGCTGACAGCGCCACCCTCGTCGGACGCGCGTGGGATGCCGCCGCCGGCGGCCCCGTCGTCGTCGCGATCCGCAACGGCGAGGCCGTCGACCTCAGCGCGACCTTCGCCACGATGCGCGATCTCACGGAGCACGCGACGCCGGCTGCCGCCGTCGCGGCCGCGACCGGCCCGCGTCTCGACACGCTCGACGCGCTCATCGAGAACACGGCCGCTGACAAGCGCGACCCACAGCTGTCGTGGCTGCTGTCACCGATCGACCTGCAGGTCGTCAAGGCTGCCGGCGTGACCTTTCCCGTGTCGATGCTCGAGCGCATCATCGAGGAGAAGGCGCGGGGCGAGGCGGATGCCGCTGAAGACATCCGCGCGACCGTGCTCGGCGCCCTCGGCAGCAACCTCGACGAGCTGGTTCCGGGATCCCCCGAGGCCATGCGCCTCAAGGCGGTTCTCGTCGAGGCCGGGCTGTGGAGCCAGTACCTCGAGGTGGGCATCGGCCCGGATGCCGAGATCTTCACCAAGGCGCCCGTGCTCGCGAGCGTCGGCACCGGCATCGACGTGGGCATTCGCGACGACTCCGAGTGGAACAACCCGGAGCCCGAGGTCGTGCTCGTCATCGACTCCACCGGCCGCATCGTCGGCGCCACGCTCGGCAACGACGTGAACCTGCGCGACATCGAGGGGCGCTCTGCGCTGCTGCTCGGCCAGGCGAAAGACAACAACGCGTCTGCCGCGGTCGGCCCCTTCATCCGCCTCTTCGACGACGGCTTCGACCTCGACCGGCTGCGCGCAGAGACCGTCACCCTGCACGTCGAGGGCACCGACGGCTTCACCATGCACGCGCAGTCGCACATGGCGCAGATCAGCCGCGACCCCGCCGACCTCGCCGCGCAGGCGCTGAGCGCGAAGCACCAGTACCCCGACGGGCTGGTTCTCTACCTCGGCACGATGTTCGCGCCGACCGACGACCGCGACACCCCCGGCCACGGCTTCACCCACCACGTCGACGACGTGGTCAGCATCTCGTCGCCCGCCCTCGGGGCGCTCGTCAACCGCGTCCAGCGCACCGAGACCCTCGAGCCGTGGACCTACGGCATCCACGCCCTCATGACCAGCCTCGCCGCCCGCGGCCTGCTCACCGGAAAGTAACCGATGTCAACGATCACCACGACCAACCCGGCAACGGGAACCACCGACGACACGGGCATCGAGGCGACCACCGACGCACAGGTGGCTGAGATCACGGCTGCGTCGGCATCCGCCTTCCACGAGCTGCGCGACCACGACCGCGCGTGGCGTGCCGGGCTGCTGCGCGCCCTCGCCGACGGCCTCGAGGCCGACCGCTCGAACCTCAGCGCCACGGCCTCGGCCGAGACCGGTCTCGCCGCCACCCCGCGGCTCGACGGCGAGCTCACCCGCAGCGCCTTCCAGCTGCGCCTCTTCGCCGAGGCCATCGAAGAAGGCGGCTACCTCGAGGCGATCATCGACCACGCGGGAGACACCCCGATGGGGCCCGGCCCCGACGTGCGCCGCATGCTCGTGCCGATCGGGCCGGTCGCCGTCTTCGGCTCCAGCAACTTTCCCTTCGCCTTCTCGGTGGCCGGCGGCGACACCGCCTCGGCCCTCGCCGCCGGCAACCCCGTCATCGTCAAGGCGCACGGATCGCACCCGCTCACCTCGAAGGCCTCCTACGAGGCGCTGAAGAACGCCGCGGATGCCTACGGCGCCCCCGCGGGCACCCTCGGCATCGTCTACGGCCAGAAGGGCGGGGCCACCCTCGTCGCCGACCCCCGGGTCGCCGCAGTCGGCTTCACGGGGTCGCTGGCCACCGGCCGCATCCTGCTCGACATCATCGGCGAGCGCGAGACCCCGATTCCGTTCTATGGCGAGCTGAGCAGCCTCAACCCGCTGATCATCACGGATGCGGCGGTCGCCGCCCGCGCCGACGCCATCGCCGACGGCCTCTTCACCTCCTTCACCGGCTCAGCCGGCCAGCTCTGCACCAAGCCCGGCATTGCCTTCGTGCCCCGCGGCGCAACGGCCCTCGTGGACGCGGTCGTGGCCCGCGCCAGCGCTGCCGCCGCGCAGCCGCTGCTCAACTCCCGCATCCACGCCGCCTTCGGCGAGATCCGCGAGCGGCTCATCGTCGACGGGAAGGCCGAGTCGCTCGTGGCCCCGCAGGCGGGTGCCGACGGCTTCAGCTTCACCCCCGCCGTGCTCGCCATCGACGCCGCGGATGTCACCGCAGCCGTCGCAGAGGAGGCCTTCGGCCCCCTGCTCGTCATCGCCCGCTACGACGACCTCGCCGAGGTCACGACCGCCCTCGAAGCTGTGCCGCACTCGCTCACCGCGACCGTGCACGCGGAGGACGAGGAGTGGGTGCCGCTCGCTCCGCTGCTCAGCGATCTGGAAGACATCGTCGGCCGGGTCGTCTTCAACGGCTTCCCCACCGGTGTGCGCGTCTCGTGGGGCCAGCACCACGGTGGACCGTGGCCGGCGACGAACACCGCGCACACCTCCGTCGGGGTGACGGCGATCCGTCGATTCCTTCGCCCGCTCGCCTGGCAGAGCGCCCCCGAGGCGCTGCTGCCCGAGGAGCTGCGCGACGGTTTCACCGCGATTCCGCGACGGGTAGACGGCGTGCTGACGCTGGGTACACTTTCAGAATGACCGAGCCAGCGACGTTCCTTGGTGCCAGTGCCCAGCGGGTTCCTGCTGCACGCCTGGGCGTCGCCGTCGTGCACGACCTGGTCACCGCGATCGTCACCGGCGAGGTGGCCGCGGGCCAGTCCCTGCCGCCCGAGGGCGTGCTCAGCCAGCACTTCGGCGTTAGCCGCACCGTGATTCGCGAGTCGGTCAAGCGCATCGAGGAGAAGGGCCTTGTCAACATCGCCCAGGGCCGCGGCACCGAGGTGCTGCCCTCCGGATCGTGGAACGTGCTCGACCCGGTGGTGCTCAGCGCCCTCGTCGAGAACGACGACTCCGTCGGAGTGCTCGACGAGCTTGCCGTCGTGCGCGGGTCGCTGGAGGGGTCGATGGCGGCCGAGGCCGCATCCATACGCTCCGAGGAGGAGCTGGCCGCCCTGCGCGCCGCGCTCGACCACATGCACGAGACCTCGGGCGACAAGGGCTTCGACCAGGCCGACGTCGACTTTCACGTGATCGTCATGGAGGCGTCGAAGAACCGCCTCGCGCAGAACATCACCAAGGTGCTCTACACCCGGGCACGCGAGAGCTCGCGCTTCGTCGGCGCGGTCACCGATGAGGCGATCCAGCTCACCCTCGACGAGCACGCCCGCGTTCTGCGCGCTATCGAGCGCGGGGATGCCCCGGCCGCCGAGAACGCGATGCGCGAGCACATTCGGGTCGCCTGGCAGCGCCGGCGCCTGCCCACGCACCGCAAGGTCTGATCAACCGCTAGTCGAGGTGCCAGGCCTCGTCCATGATCTGCCAGTTCGGCAGGTCGGAGTCGGGCTCGAAGGGCAGCTGGCACGGTCCGGTGCGCGCCCACCACTCCTGCGTTGTCGGGTCGGCGGCCATGCGCGCCTGATCGGCCTCGTAGTCGTCGCCGACGTACTCGAAGTAGCCGAAGATCGTGTCGCCGAGCACGAAGATCGTGAAGTTGCGGATGCCGCACTCCGTGATCATCGCCTCGACCCCGGGCCACGCGTTGGCGTGCAGGTCAAGGTACTCCGCCCGCTTCTCTGGTCGCAGTCGCGCGGCCATGCCGAAGCGCAGAACGCCGGTCATTCCTTGGTGCCACCCGCGGTCATGCCAGAGACCAGGAACCGCTGCGAGAACAGGAAGATGATCAGCACCGGCGCCACCGACACGATGGTGGCCAGGGCGAGCACCGGCAGGTCGATCGTCACGGAGCCCGCGGCGGTGGGGTTGAACAGCGGCACGTTCGAGAGCAGCTCGGCAATACCGACCTGCACGGGTGACTTGCGCCCCGGCTCGGTGACGAAGGGCAGAAAGTAGTTGTTCCAGTTGCCGACGAGGTTGAAGAAGCCGACGAGGGCGATCACCGGGGTGGCCAGCGGCATGGCGATCGTCCAGAACACCCGCAGCTCACCGGCGCCGTCGATGCGCGCGGCGTTGAGGAGGTCCTTCGAGACGCTCGTCGTGAAGTAGATGTAGGTGAGATAGACGCCGAAGGGGAAGAACGAGAAGGGCAGGATCACCGCGAGCGGGGAGCCGATGAGCTTCACCGCGCTCAGCTCGAGGAAGATCGGCAGCACAAGGGCTGTGTTGGGAATCAGCATGACGACGAGCGTCGTGATGAGCAGTGGACGCCGCAGTTTGAACTCGGTCATCGCCAGCGCGTAGCCCGCGGGGATCGTGACGATCAGGGCCAGCACGAGCGCGCAGCCGGTGTACAGCGCGGAGTTGCCGAGCCAGACCCAGATGATGCCGTTCTGAAACTGTGAGAGCTGCTGAAAGTTGGCAGCGAGCGACTCAAAGGAGCCGAAGCTGAAGGGGTTGTTGAGCAGCAGCTCGCGCGGCGTCTTCGTCGGAGCGAGCAGCAGCCAGACGATCGGCAGCGCGAAGAAGATCACGAAGAAGCCGGCCACGACGAAGGCAAGCACACGGCCGAGCCAGCGACCGGGCGCGAATCCCGTGGTGTCGGGCACGGCGGTCAGGTTAGTCGCGCTCAAAGAGGCCCCCTCGGAAGACGAAGAACGCGGCGAGGCCTACGGCAACCACGAGCAGGATCAGCGAGATCGCGGCAGAGCCGTTGAAGTCGCCCTGGCGGAATGCGAAGAGGTAGGCAAGCTGGTTGAGCGAGTAGTCAGGCGGAACAACGCCCTTGCTCGCCTGCGACAGCACGCGCGGCTCGACGAAAAGCTGGGTTCCGGCGGCGAGCGACATGATGCCCATGTACGAGATCCACTTGCGCAGCATCGGAATCTGGATGTACCAGGCTGTGTGCACCGGGCCGGCGCCGTCGATGCGGGCGGCCTCCATGACGTCCTGGCTGATGTTGTTCAGGGCGCCGTACATGATGACGATCCATCCACCGGCGCCGGTCCAGAAGGCGATAACGGTGAAGATGACGGGCAGGTTGTCGATCGACACCGTCTGCACGAAGGACTCGAGGCCCATCGCCTTGAGCACGAAGGCAACAGGGCTGACGCTCGGGTCGAGCAGAAAGAGCCAGAGCATGACGCTCGAGGCACCGGCGAGTGCGCCGGGGATGTAGTAGAGAAAGCGCACACTCGTCGAGAGCCAGCGGGCGCGAACGCCGTGCACGATCAGGGCGAGCAGCACGACGAAGAGCGTGAGGCAGACCAGGTAGACCACAAGGTAGATCGCGACGTGCTGCACCGCGGGAATAAAGCGGTAGTCGTTGAAGACCTTGACGAAGTTGTCGATACCGACGAATGCGCCGGCCTTGGTGAACGCGAGGAAGACCGCGTACAGGGTGGGCAGCACGCCGAAGGCGAGAAGCAGCAGACCGTAGCCGCTGGAGAAGGTGTATCCCATGACGGTCTGGGAGCGGTCGGGGCGGCGGCGCCCCGACGCGGCCCGCTGCCGACCCTTTTCAAGGTCGGCAGCAGGCACAATCGTCGTGCTGGAGGAAATGAGACTGTCCTTACTTGACCGTGTAGCCCTGAACCTGGGCTTCGTTCTGGATCTCAG
>JBIIAR010000084.1:0-8351 GCA_044239765.1 Microbacteriaceae bacterium | reverse complement strand
CGCGCCGAGCTCGACCGCCACTTCGGCTCCAACCAGTCGACGATGACCGTTCTCGTTCCGAGCTATGCAGAGGAGACCGCCGTCATTCGCCAGACGGCGTGGTCTGCTGCGCTGCAGGAGTACCCGTCGATGCGTGTCGTGCTGCTGCTCGACGACCCGCCCTTCCCGACCGACCCGGCCATCGCCGCGCGGCTTGAGCGCTCACGCAGCATCGCGGCAGAGATGACCGCTGCCCTCTCTGAACCGCGAACGCGGTTCAACAGCGCGCGTCTCGACTTCGAGCTCGGCGAGATGGGCGGCGAGCGCCCCAGCATCGAAGCCGTGCGCCAGCTTGCCTACGAGTACTACTGGGCCGTTGACTGGCTCGACGCGATGGCGGCAGAGGAGCGCCGCGAAGACCACGTCGACGAGTTCTTCGTCTCGCAGGTGCTGCTCGGCCTCGCCGGCGAGCTCTCGACCGTCGGCGACGCGCTGACCGCCGCCGCCGACTCGGGCGAGACCCCGAGCGCGCAGCGCATGGTCGAGCTGTACCGCCGCCTCGCCTGGACCTTCGACGCCGACATCAGTTACTTCGAGCGCAAGCGCTGGGCATCGCTGTCGCACGAGGCGAACAAGGCGATGAACCTCAACTCGTACATCGGCCTCATGGGCGGACGCTACAAGGAGGAGAAGACCGCGAGCGGTGTTGTGCTTCGACCCGTCGCGCTGCCAGAGTCGGCCGACCTCGTCATCCCCGACTCGACCTACCTGCTCACCCTCGACGCCGACTCGATCCTGCTGCGTGACTACTGCCTGCGCCTTGTCTACCTGCTCGAGCAGCCGCAGAACGAGCGCGTCGCCGTTACGCAGACGCCGTACTCGTCGTTTCGCGGTGCGGGCACCCGCATCGAGCGTCTCGCCGGTGCGACGACCGATATTCAGCACATCCTGCACCAGGGCATGTCGTACTACGGCGCCTCGTTCTGGGTCGGTGCCAACGCCGTCATTCGCAAGGTCGCCCTGGAGGACATCGTCGAGACCGAATGGCAGGACGGCTTCGAGATCAAGCGCTACGTGCAGGACCGCACGGTCATCGAGGACACCGAGTCGAGCATCGACCTCGGACTGCACGGCTGGACGATCAAGAACTACCCGGAGCGTCTCAGCTACAGCGCCACTCCGCCCGACTTCGGCTCGCTCATCGTGCAGCGCCGCCGCTGGGCCAACGGTGGTCTGCTCATCATGCCGAAATTCCTCAAGCAGGTGCGCGAGCGTCGCAAGCGCGGCGAGCACGTCAGCGCCGCCGAGTTTCTGCTGCGCGTCAACTACATGAGCTCCATCGCGTGGGCGAGCATCGGCCTCATCTTCCTGCTGGCCTACCCCTACGACAGCCGGCTGCTCAGCGCCGTCGTGCTGCTCGCCGCGGTGCCCTACTTCGTCGCCATGGCGAGCGACCTCAAGTCGACCGGCTACAAGGTCACCGACATTCTGCGCATCTACGGCTTCAACCTGATCCTTCTCGGGGTGAACGTCGCCGGTGTGCTCAAGTCGCTCGAGCAGTCGATGACGATGAAGAAGATCCCGTTCTCGCGCACCCCGAAGGTCAAGAACCGCACCTCGGCGCCGTGGCTCTACATTCTCGTGCCCTACGTGATCGTCGCCTTCTCTGTCTCGATCTTCCTTCGCGACTACGCGGTCGGCAACTGGGGCAACGCCACCTTCGCGGCGATCAACGCCCTGCTCGCCACCTACGCGATCCTCGCCTACATCGGCGTCTGGAACTCCATCGTCGACCTGTGGCTCGGTGCCACCGACTGGCTGTGGGTTCCGGTCAAGCCGAAGCCCGTCTCCGACGAGGCCAAGACCCTCGACTGGCGCTCGGTGCTCTACCTCGGCGAGGCCGACCCGACCGCCCCGAAGAAGAGCGAGCAGACGTCGCCCGTGCGGGACCTCGCCGACTCCACCAAGAGCACGAAATGAGCGAAGCAGTGAAGACCCGTCGTCTCTCGAAGGCCCGGGTCGCGATTGCGGCCGTCGTCGTCGCGGCCGTCGCGACGGGCGGGGTCTACCTTGCCCGGTCCGCGGCGTCCGAAGTGTCTGATGTCACGGCATCGCCGTGGTTCGCGGGCTATGCAGACCTCACCCTCACCCCGGCCTATGCCTTTGAGGCACCCGTCGACGACAGCGGCAAGAACGTCATGCTGTCGTTCGTCGTCGCCGACCCCAGCGACGCGTGCACCCCAACCTGGGGAGCGGCGTACACGATGGACGAGGCGAACGACCAGCTCGACCTCGACCGTCGTATCGCCCGTCTCGAGCAGGGCGGCGGGGAGGCCATCGTCTCGTTCGGCGGTCAGGCCAACGACGAGCTCGCCAACGTCTGCACCGACCCGAGCGACCTCACGGCTGCCTACGCGAGCGTGATCGAGCGCTACAGCTCGACGACCATCGACCTCGACCTCGAGGGCCCCGGGCTCGACGCAGCAGCCAACGAGCGCCGCGCAACGGCGATTGCCGCGCTGCAGGCCGACAGCGACAGCAACCTCGCCGTCTGGCTCACCCTTCCCGTCACCCCCGCCGGCCTGTCCACCCAGGGCACGGATGCGGTGGCCACATTCCTCGCGGCCGGCGTCGACCTCGCCGGCGTCAACGTCATGACCATGGACTACGGCGACTCGAAGGACGACGACCAGACGATGCTGCAGGCCGCCGAGGATGCCCTCACGGCCACGCACCGCCAGCTCGGCATCCTCTACGGCAACGTCGACATCGACCTCACCGATGCGACCCTGTGGAGCAAGATCGGCGCCACCCCGATGATCGGCCAGAACGACGTCGCTGGCGAGGTCTTCACGCTCGACGACGCGGCGGGTCTCAGCGCCTTCGCCCAGGAGAAGGGCCTCGGCCGCCTCTCGATGTGGTCGCTCAACCGCGACACGACCTGCGGCTCCAGCTACACCGACCTCAACCGGGTCTCGAACCTGTGCAGCGGCGTCGACCAGGGCGATGTGACTTTCGCCGAGACGATCGGCGCTCTGATGGACGGCTCCCCCGAGGCGAACTCCGGCGTCACCACGACCGCGGAGGCACTGCCGCCCGTGGCCGAGGACGACCCGGCGACGAGCCCCTACGTGATCTGGGATGAGGACGCCACCTACCTCGTCGGCACCAAGGTCACCTGGCACCGCAACGTCTACGAGGCCAAGTGGTGGACCAAGGGCGACCTGCCCGACGACGCCGTGCTCGACGAGTTCGAGACGCCGTGGAAGCTCATCGGCCCGGTGCTGCCGGGCGAGACGCCTATTCCGATTCCGACGCTGCCGGCTGGCACGTACCCGAGCTGGGACGGCACGGCCATCTACGAGGCGGGCGACCGCATCCAGTTCAACGGCCTGCCCTTCGAGGCGAAGTGGTGGACGCAGGGCGACAGTCCAGAGGCCAGCTCGAGCGACCCCGACAGCTCACCGTGGCTCGCTCTGACGAGCGCCCAGATTCAGGAACTGCTGAACGGTACTGTCGACTAGGTGAAGGCTCTCGTCGCCGCGGCGCTGCTCCTGCTGCTGTCAGGGTGCGCCGCGGCGACGCCGTCTTTCCCCACCGAGGGCCGCGCCGACTACCAGCTGGGGGGTGCGTGGCAGCCGCCGGATGACGTGACGGTCGTCGCGCGCGATCGCAGCGATCCGCCCCTCGAGCGGGTCTACTCGATCTGCTACGTCAACGGGTTCCAGACGCAGCCGCAGGAGACCGATCTCTGGCTCGACGAGCACCCCGACCTCGTGCTGCGCGACGCCGACGGCGAGCCCCAGGTCGACCCGAACTGGCCGGATGAGATGGCCCTCGACACCTCGACCGCCGAGAACCGCACGCAGCTGGCCGCCATCCTCGGCGAGTGGATCGACGGATGTGCCGACGACGGCTACCAGGCCGTCGAGTTCGACAACCTCGACAGCTACAGCCGCTTCGACGGGCTCTCTCGCGACGACAACATCGCCTTCGCCACGCTGCTCGTCGGGCGCGTGCACGAGCTCGGCCTCGAGGCCGGCCAGAAGAACTCCGCCGAGCTCGGTGCCGTCGGCCGCGACGAGATCGGGTTCGACTTCGCCGTCAGCGAGGAGTGCTTCGTCTTCGACGAGTGCACGCTCTACACCGACGTGTACGGCGCGAAGGTGATCAACATCGAGTACGACGACACCGACCTCGACGGGCTCTGCGACTATGGAGACCTGCCGCCGCTCACGATCGTGCGCGACAGGGAGCTCACGCCCGGCGGCACGTTCTGGAGTTGCGACGACTGATGGCTGTACCGAAGATCCTGCTGTTCTACCGGTTCACGCCGCTCGCCGATCCCGATGCGGTTCGGCTGTGGCAGCGCGATCTCGCGGAGTCCCTCGGGCTCGGCGGTCGCATCCTGCTCTCGAAAGACGGCATCAACGGCACCGTCGGCGGCGAGCTCAGCGACGTCAAGAAGTACGTTCGCAAGACGCGCGAGTACCCACCATTCGCCGACATCGACTTCAAGTGGAGCGAAGGCACCGGCGACGACTTTCCCCGCCTCTCGGTGAGGGTGCGCGACGAGATCGTCTCGTTCGGTGCACCGGGCGAGCTGAAGGTCGACGAGAACGGTGTCATCGGCGGCGGAAAGAAGCTGACCCCCGAGCAACTGCACGAGCTGGTGGACGAGAAGCAGGTCACCTTCTTCGACGGCCGCAACCCGATCGAGGCCGAGATCGGCCGCTTCGAGGGGGCAGTCGTTCCCGACGTCGCCACCACCCGCGACTTCGTCGCCGAGCTCGACAGCGGCAAGTACGACCACCTGAAGAACGAGCCGGTCGTCACCTACTGCACGGGTGGCATCCGCTGCGAGGTGCTCTCGTCGCTCATGGTCAACCGCGGCTTCACCGAGGTCTACCAGCTCGAGGGCGGCATCGTGCGGTACGGCGAGACCTACGGCGACTCCGGCCTGTGGAACGGCTCGCTCTACGTCTTCGACCAGCGTCTCTCGGTTGACTTCACGGATGACGCCGCCGTCATCGGCCGCTGTCGCGTCTGCGACGCCGCCACCAACCGCACCGAGAACTGCACCGACCCGAGCTGCCGCGCGCAGTTCGTCGTGTGCGAGCAGCACGCGGGCACGGTCACCTGCGAGCTGCACGCCTCCCAGTCGGCAGAGCTGCCGTAGCTAGAGGTTGCAGGTGTAGGTCGTGCCGTCGACCACGTGGGTGCCGTTGCCGAGCTCGGCGCACTTGTCGAAGATCTGGCCGAAGAAGCCGGCGATGGCGAGCCCGCCAACCGTGAGCCAGATCGCCCCCAGCACGATACTGACGACAATCGCTGCGACCGCGAAGCCGTTCTTCTCGCCCGCGCTGCGCGACATGAGAAGCGCGATGATGCCGCCAACGAGCGCGGGAAGCTGCAAGAAGAAGGCGACGATGAGCGAGGCAATGCCGATCGCGCGTGCGCGACCAGCGCCGTTTGCAGGGACCGGGGAGGGAGCGGGAGTAGTCATGCACCATTATTGACTCATGAAGATCGGCATCCTCACGAGTGGCGGCGACGCCCCGGGTCTCAACGCTGTTATTCGCGGCATTGTGTACACCGGCATCCAGACCGGCAAGTGCGACGAGTTCGTCGGCTTTCGCAACGGCTGGAAGGGCGTCGTCGAGAACGACGTGATGCCGATCGGCCGCAACGAGATCAAGGGCATCAGCAAGCAGGGTGGCACCATTCTCGGCACCTCGCGCACCAACCCCTTCGAGGGCATCGGCGGCGTCGACCGCATCAACGAGGTCATGAAGCTCAACGGCATCGACGCTATCGTCGCGATCGGCGGCGAGGGCACCCTCGCTGCGGCCAAGCGCCTGACCGATGCGGGAATCCACATCGTCGGCGTTCCCAAGACGGTCGACAACGACCTCGACGCCACCGACTACACCTTCGGCTTCGACACCGCCGTCGGCATCGCCACGGATGCCATGGACCGCCTGCGCACCACCGGCGACGCCCACGACCGCTGCATGATCGCCGAGGTCATGGGACGCCACGTCGGCTGGATCGCGCTGCACTCCGGCATGGCTGCCGGAGCCCACGCAATCCTGATCCCAGAGCAGAAGACCAGCATCGATCAGATCATCGCCTGGGTCACCAGCGCCCACGACCGCGGGCGCGCGCCGCTCGTCGTCGTCGCAGAAGGCTTCTCGCTCGACTCCATGGACGACGCGCACAGCGAGCGCGGACTCGACGCCTTCGGCCGCCCGCGGCTCGGCGGCATCGGCGAGCTGCTTGCGCCGATCATCGAGGAGCGCACCGGCATCGAGACGCGCGCGACCACCCTCGGCCACATCCAGCGCGGCGGAACGCCGTCGGCCTTCGACCGGGTGCTCGCCACCCGCCTCGGCATGGCGGCGCTCGACCTCGCCATCGCCGGCAAGTGGGGCTACATGGTCTCGCTGCGCGGCACCGACATCGTCGACGTTCCCTTCGAGGACGCCCTCGGCAAGCTCAAGGTCGTTCCGCAGGCGCGCTACGACGAGGCGAAGATCCTCTTCGGCTAATGACGTTTCGCGGGTGGAGGGTCGCGGTTGCAGCGGATGCGCCGAAGTACACCGCGCGCGTCGACCTGCTGACGGACTGGGCGGATGACGCCCTCGGCGCCGACGGTGTGCTCGTCGACGTCGACTGGTCGAGCATCAACTTCAAAGACGGACTCGCGCTGACCGGCAAGCCCGGCGTGATTCGCGGCGGCAACGTCATTCCCGGCATCGACCTGGTCGGACGCACCGAGGCAGGCGAGCACGTCATCGTCACCGGCTGGGGCATCGGCGAGAACACGAACGGCGGGCTTGCCGAGCGCGCCCGGGTCAAACCCGAATGGATCGTTGCGCTGCCCGCCGGCCTCTCATCGAAGCAGGCCGCCGCGATAGGCACCGCCGGCTTCACCGCCATGCTCGCGGTGCTCGCCATCGAGAAGCACGGCTGCGAGGGCGAGGTTCTCGTCACGGGTGCCTCGGGTGGGGTCGGATCGCTCGCTATCGCGCTGCTGGCCACGCTGGGCTACTCGGTCACCGCATCCACCGGCAAGGCCGACGAGCATGACTACCTGCGCGGCCTCGGCGCGACGACCGTCATCGACCGCGCAGAGCTCTCTGAGGCGGGACGCCCGCTGCAGACGCAGCGCTGGGGTGCCGTCATCGACTCGGTCGGCGGCGCAACCCTGGCCAACGCGATCGCCCAGACGAACTACGGCGGGCTCGTCGCCAGCTGCGGACTCGCCCAGTCCGCTGACCTGCCGACCACTGTCATGCCCTTCATCCTGCGGGGCGTCACCCTCGCCGGCATCAACTCCGTCTTCGCTCCCGCGACGCTGCGCGAGCAGGCGTGGGCGCGACTCGCCACCGACCTCGACCTCGGACTGCTCGACTCGCTCACGACGACGGTGCCCCTGGCCGATGCCGTCTCAATCGCGGAGCGCATCGTGCGCGGCGAGATCCGTGGCCGCGTCGTCGTCGACGTGGCACACTGAGCGCATGCAAACGCTGACCGTCGTCGCAGCCGTGTTTCTCGGCCTCGCGGCCCTCATCCACGTCTACATCTTCTACCTGGAGTCGATCGCCTGGTCGAAGCCGAAGACATGGAAGACTTTCGGCCTCAAGACCCAGATCGAAGCGGACACCGTCAAGCCCATGGCCTACAACCAGGGCTACTACAACGGCTTTCTCGCGATCGGTGTGATCGTCGGCCTCGTGCTGATCACGACCAACTTGGCTCAGGCGGGCTACGCGCTCGCTATCTTCGCCGGCTCAAGCATGGTGCTCGCCGCAACGGTGCTCATCACCTCGAGCCCGAAGCTCGCGCGCGCTGCCGTGCTGCAGGGCGCTGCGCCGCTGATCGGCGTGCTGCTGCTCGCAGCGTCTTTAGTCGGCTAGACGACTGGCGTGCTCGACGAGCGCCTCGACGAGGGAGTCCGCTGAGCGGGTCTCGGCGATGAGGTGCACGGTGAGGCCGGCGCCGCGGGCGTCGAAGGCCGTGCGCGGTCCGATGCAGGCGACGACGGTATCCGTCGGCAGGGGGGCCAGCTGCTCTGCAATCTGGCGGGCGACGCTGCCAGAGGTGACGAGGATCGCGCGGACCCGGCCGCTTGCCACATCCCCGGCCACCTGCTCGGTGACGGGCACACCGACGGTGCGGTAGGCAGCGACGTACTCGACGTCGAGGCCGAGGGTGGCGAGGCCGGCGACGATGGTCGGCTCGGCGATGTCGGAGTGCGGGATCAGCACGCGACCGGAACCGGCCGCATCGGGCCAGTCCTTCACCAGGCCGCGGGCGGAGTTGTCTGCCTCTGGCACGAAGTCGACCCGGTAGCCGGCGAGAACGAG
>JBIIAR010000083.1:0-8397 GCA_044239765.1 Microbacteriaceae bacterium | reverse complement strand
CCCAATTCGGGCTCAAGGGTTTCTCGCCTGCGCTCGAGCATGTCATTATTTGCGTATGGATGCAGATATGCAGGTTTGCGGGCGGCTGCCCGACAGTGACTACGTCGAGCTCGCGGTGGAGGTCTTCTCGATGCTGGCCGACGCGACGCGGGTTCGGATCATCCTGTCGCTGAAGGAGATCGGTGAGATGTCGGTGAACCATCTCGCCGACGTCGTCGACAAGTCGGCTCCGTCGGTCTCGCAGCACCTGGCCAAGCTGCGCCTGGCGCGGATGGTGTCGACCCGGCAGGACGGGGTGCGGGTCTTCTACCGGCTCACCGACGAGCACGCGTCCCAGCTGGTCGTTGATGCGATCCTGCAGGCCGAGCACCAACTCGACCGCGCGCCTCGGCACCACCACACCCCGGATTCGGAGAGATAGATGAACGCTGCAGACGGCCCCGACCACACGCACGACTCTGGTGAGCACGGCGGCGAGGCGCACCCGCACCCGCACCCGCACGACGCTCACCCCCACCCTCACGACCACGACCACGACGGGGGCGGGCACAGCCACGGTCACGGTCAGGTGGAGGAGCACGAGCACCCGACCGGGGTGAAGGGCTTCCTCTATGGGCTGTTCGTGCCGCACAGCCATGATGCTGCCGACTCGATCGACGACGCTCTCGAGGCCAGCAAGGAGGGTGTCCGTGCGCTGAAGATCAGCCTGGTGATCCTGCTGGTGACGACCGCGCTGCAGTTGGCGGTGGTCCTCTTCAGCGGGTCGGTCGCGCTGTTCGCCGACACCGTCCACAACTTCTCCGACGCGCTGACGGCGGTTCCCCTGTGGATCGCGTTCGTCCTCGGGCGCCGGGAGGCCAGTCGCCGCTACTCCTTCGGGCTGGGCCGGGTGGAGGACCTGGCCGGGCTGTTCATCGTGGTGATGATCACCCTGTCCGCCGTCGTGGCCGGGTGGCAGTCGGTCGAGAGGATCGTCAACCCGCAGCCGGTGAGCAACCTCGGCTGGGTCCTCGCCGCCGGGGTGGTCGGCTTCCTCGGCAATGAGGCCGTCGCCATCTACCGCATCCGCGTCGGCAGGCGGATCGGGTCCGCCGCCCTGGTCGCCGACGGCGTCCACGCCCGAACGGACGGGTTCACCTCGCTGGCCGTGGTTGTCGGCGCCCTCGGGGTGATCCTCGGCTTCCCCCTCGCGGACCCGATCGTCGGAATCGTCATCTCGATCGCGATCTTCGTCCTTCTCATCGGCACGGTCCGCAGCATCGGCCTCCGCCTGCTAGACGGGATCGACCCGGCCCTGCTGGACCGCGCGGAGAGGGCGATCGCAGGCACCCCCGGCGTGATCGCGGTGCAGAGGGTCCAGCTGCGATGGCTGGGCCACCGCCTCAACGGCACGGCTACCGTCCAGGTCGCACCGCAGGCGGCCCTCGCAACCAACGCGGCCATCCGCGCGAGCCTCGCGGCGGCCGTGCCGAACCTCGACGACATCGTCATCGAGACCGCGGAAGCGCCGCCGGCGCGGTAGCGAGGTGGGTGGCCCTCCCGGCTAGACGGTTGGCGTCGACCGGTCGGGGGGCGCCGCGCCATCGCCGTCGGGAGCGGAGGTGGATTGGCTCGCCGTCCGGGATCCGGCCAGGGCGTGCTCGGGGTCGCCCGTGGGACCCTTCTGGCCCGGGCGCTGCGCCGGCGCCGCGCCGCGCTCCCTTCCGGGCAGGTACACGGAGGCCTCCGGCTCGGGGTGGCGTCGTCCCTGCACGGCGAGGATGGCGATGCCGAGGGCGATGGCGGCGAAGGAGGTCCAGATGTTGGCCGGGATGCCGAGGAAGGCGTCGCTGGTCGGGTCGATGCGGATCGCCTCGAGCCAGCTGCGCCCGACCCCGTACCAGATGAGGTAGAGGGCGAAGGCGCGGCCCCAGCGCAGCCGGAGGCGGCGCTCCAGGTAGAGGATGAGGGCGATGCCGATGAGGTTCCAGATCATCTCGTACAGGAACGTGGGGTGGAAGAGGGTGCCGGCGGGCAGCCCGTTGGGGAACTTGCCGTTGGTGGCCTCGATCTCCAGCCCCCACGGCAGGGTGGTGGGCAGGCCGAACAGCTCCTGGTTGAACCAGTTGCCGAACCGGCCCATGGCCTGGGCCAGCAGCATGCCGGGGGCGAGGGCGTCGGCGAAGGACCAGAACCGGATGCCGGTGCGGCGGCTGCCGATCCAGGCGCCGATCGCGCCGCCGATGAGTCCGCCGTAGATGGCGATTCCGCCCTCCCAGATGTAGAGGGTCTTCAACAGGTCGGCCCCCTCGTAGAAGTAGTCGCCGCCGTGGGTGAGCACGTGGTAGACGCGGGCGACGACGATGCCGATCGGGACGGCCCAGATGACGATGTCGAGGGTGGCGCCGGGATGGCCCCCGCGGGCGGTCAGGCGCCGGGAGGTGAGGATGACGGCGGCGACGATGCCGGCCAGGATGCACAGCGCGTACAGCCGGATGGTGAGGGGGCCGAGCTCGAGGGCCTGCCAGGCGGGGTCGGGGCTGGGGATGCTGAGGGGAAGAAACACGCTGGACCTGTTCACTCGGATGTGGCGCCCGGGCGGCGCGACCTACCGATCCTAGGTCGAGAGCGACCCGCGCGGCTGTGAGGATCGCGTGCCCGTCGGGCTGGGCGGCTGGCCACCATGCGTGACATTTATACCCCCCGGGGGTATGCTCGGGTATAGCTCGCAAGCACTGCTTCGAGAAACTGGGAAGGGACTTCACCATGACCGTGCTCGTCATCGCCGCTGCTGTTGTGCTCACGGGCCTGCTGGCCTGGTACTTCTTCGCCCCGAAGGCGTCCAAGCGCGCCGCCGTCGACGGGGGCGTCCAGACGCAGACCGTCGTGGTCCGCGGCGGCTACTCCCCGAGCGTCGTCGAGGTGGTTCAGGGCGTGCCCACCCGGCTGCTGTTCGACCGGCAGGAGACCGGGGACTGCTCCTCCCGGGTGGTGTTCCCCGACTTCAAGGTCAACCAGGGCCTGCCCGCGTTCGCCACCACCGCGGTGGAGTTCACCCCGGAGACGGTGGGCGAGTTCGGGTTCGCCTGCGGCATGAACATGCTGCACGGCACAGTGCGCGTCGTTGCCGCGGCGGACGGGGCGGAGAATTCTGGCGGCCCGGCGGCAACGTCGACGGCTCTGCTCGAGCGTCCCGCCGCCGGCCACCCGGCGGGCCCAGCCGACTCGGCCCCCAGCGCCCCTGCGGAGGACGCGGGTGAGATGGAGGCGGCTGAGCACGCCCGCGAGATCCGGGACCTGCGCCGCCGCGTCGTCGTCGGGATCGTGCTGACCGCGCCGGTGTTCCTCGCGGTGATGCTGCACGAGGTGCTGGGCGCCATGTGGGTGCCATCCCTGCTGCTGGCCCCGTGGTTCCAGTTCCTCCTCGTCACCCCGGTGATGCTCTACACGGGCTGGCCGATCCACCGCACGGGCTGGCTCGCGCTGGTGCACCGTGCGGCGGAGATGAACTCCCTCATCACCCTGGGCACGATCGCCGCGTACGGGTTCAGCCTCGTTGCCACCTTCGCCCCCGGAGTTCTTCCGGAGGAGGCGCGCGGCGTCTACTACGAGGCGGTCGGCGTCATCCTCACCCTCATCCTCCTCGGGCGGATGCTCGAGACGAAGGCCAAGGCCGGCACCGGGGCGGCGATCCGCACCCTCATCGGGCTGCAGCCCCGCACCGCCCGCGTCGTCCGCGGGGACTCCGAGCTCGAGGTCCCGATCGGCGAGGTCGTCGCCGGCGACATCGTCGTGATCCGGCCCGGTGAGAAGCTGCCCGTCGACGGACAGGTGACCGAGGGCACCTCACCGGTGGATGAGGCGATGATCACCGGCGAGCCCATCCCGGTCGTCAAATCAGTCGGCGACACCGTTATCGGGGCGACCATCAACCAGACCGGCTCCTTCCGCTACGTCGCCACGAAGGTCGGCGCCGACACGATGCTGGCGCAGATCATCCGGCTGGTACGGGAGGCGCAGGGCTCCAAGGCCCCCATCCAGCGCCTCGCCGACCAGATCTCCAGCTACTTCGTGCCCGTCGTCATCGCGATCGCGATCTGGACCTTCGCCATCTGGTTCCTCGTCGGCCCGCCGCCCTCCGGCGTCTTCGGGCTGGTCGCCGCGGTGGCGGTGCTCATCATCGCCTGCCCGTGTGCGCTGGGGCTGGCTACCCCCCTCTCCATCACCGTGGCGACCGGGAAGGCTGCAAGCAACGGCATCCTGATCCGCTCGGCCGAGGCACTTGAGGTCGCCCACAAGATGAACACGGTCGTGCTCGACAAGACCGGTACCATCACCAACGGCACCCCCGTCCTCACCGATGTGCTTCCTGCCGCCGGGTTCGATTCGGACGAGCTGCTCGCCCTGGTGGCGGCCGCCGAACGCGACTCCGAGCACCCGCTCGCGTCGGCGATCATCGCCGGCGCCCGGGACCGAGGCCTCACCCTCTCACGCACTACCGCGTTCGAGTCCATCACCGGCCAGGGAGTGCGGGCCACGGTGGACGGGAAGGTCGTGCTCGTGGGCAACAGCCGGCTGCTGTCCGCGGCCGGTGTCCCAACCGAGGCCCTCGACGCTCACGTGGACCAGCTGGCCTCGGACGGCAAGACGCCGATGCTCGCCGCCGTCGACGGCAAGGCGGCGGGTGTGGTGGGTGTTGCCGACACAATCAAGGACGGTTCGGTCGCTGCGGTCGCCGACCTTCACGCCCGAGGAATCGAGGTCATCATGATGACCGGCGACAACGGCACCACCGCCGCGGCGATCGCCCGCCAGGTCGGTATCGGCCGGGTCGTGGCGGAGGTCATGCCGGAGCACAAGGCAGCCGAGGTCAAGCGCCTCCAGGCGGAGGGCCGGGTCGTCGGCATGGTCGGCGACGGCATCAACGACGCACCCGCCCTCGCACAGGCCGACGTCGGCTCCGCGATCGGCACCGGAACAGACGTCGCGATCGAGGCCTCCGACATCACCCTGATCTCCGGCAATCTCAGCGGACTCGTGGTCGCCATCGACCTCTCACGGGCGACGATGCGCAACATCCGCCAGAACCTCGGCTTCGCCTTCGGATACAACATCATCGGCATCCCCCTGGCCGCCGGTGTTCTCTACCCGAGCTTCGGGCTGCTGTTGAGCCCGATGATCGCCGCCGCAGCGATGGCCCTGTCGTCGCTGTCGGTCGTCACCAACTCGAGCCGGCTTCGCCGGTTCGCCCCCAAACCCGCAGCCACCCCGGCCGCGGTCTCGTCCGCCGAACCGGTGGTCGAGCTCGGAAACCAGCACACCAGTGAGGAACCTCCCATGACACACAGCACCGAGAACACCGACAGCGCTCTCGTCACCGACCCCGTCTGCGGCATGAGCATCGACCCGAAGACCGCGGCTGCCACCCGGGAGCACGAGGGCACACAGTTCTGGTTCTGCTCCGAAGGCTGCGCAGCCAAGTTCGACGCGGACGAGCACCGCTACGGCCACCCCCACACCCACTGACCGGACGGGAACACGGATGCATGGCTACGTAGGCAACAAGGACGCGCTCCTCGCCCGGCTGCGGAAGATCGAGGGGCAGACGCGCGGCCTCGCGAGGATGGTGGAGGACGACACCTACTGCATCGACGTCCTCACCCAGGTCTCCGCCACAACCAAGGCCCTCGAGGCGGTGGCCCTCGCGCTGCTGGACGACCACCTCATGCACTGCGTCGCAGAGGCCACCGAGCAGGGCGGAGCCGTCGCGGAGGAGAAGCTGCGCGAGGCCAGCGCCGCCATCGCGCGACTGGTCCGCTCCTAGTGCCCGCCCGGCGAGCGGCAGGTCCCGCCGGGGCACGAGAGCTCGGGGAACTCACTGGAAAGCGAGCTGCCCCGGCAGTACGCTTACGCTTACTAAATGGGCTCCTTCGCGGGCGCACAGGAAGAGGGGAGGACGCGGTGATCGCCAGTCGTTCGCTGACCTCTCCAGGCCTCGCCCGCTGGGCGTTCGCCCTTCTCGCGGTGCCTGCGATACTCGCCGGGATACTTGCTATGCACTTCCTGGCCGGCCTCCCGAGCGGCGGCCAGGCGCACGCGATGAGCGCGTCGGCACCCGCGGTCTCCGAGCACATGGCCTCGGAGGCGCTGCCGCCGGTCTCCGACGGCTGCTCTGCGCAGTGCGGGCCGGCCCACGAGATGACGGCCATGGCGTGCCTGCTGCTGGCCCTGCTGGTCGCGGCGGTCCTCCTCGCCTCGGCCATGGGCTCGACGGGCGCCCTCTCGCCCCGCATGCTCCTCGCCCGGATCGGCGCCGCCGCGGGCGGGCTCGCGCCCCCGCGCCCGCCTTCCCTCCTCGTCCTCTCCATCAGCCGGACCTGACTCGCCCCGCGCCGGGGTGCTCCCCGGCATGCGTGCGCCCGCGGGCGCAAACGAGTCAACCACCCACATCTGATGAGAAGAGACAATGATGAGAACACGCACGATCGCAATCGCCGCCGGCGCCCTGGCAGCCGTCCTCGCCCTCGCGGGCTGCTCCAGCTCGGGCACCATGCCCGGCATGGACATGGGAGATGAGAGCCCCAGCAGCAGCCAGGCCGAGTCCGCCTTCAACGACGCCGACGTGGCGTTCACGATGAACATGATCGCCCACCACCAGCAGGCCATCGAGATGGCCGACACGGTGCTGGCCAAGGACGGCGTCGACGAGCGCGTGCTGGAGCTCGCCGCCGGCATCAAGGACGCGCAGGCGCCCGAGATCGAGACGATGACCGCCTGGCTCGAGGCGTGGGGCCAGTCCGCCGACATGGGAGGCATGAACCATGGCGGGATGATGACCGACGACGACATGGCCGCCCTGGAGGCGGCGACCGGGCCGGAGGCCTCGGCCCTGTTCCTGGAGCAGATGACCGTGCACCACCAGGGCGCCATCGACATGGCGGAGTCGGAGGTGGCCGACGGGAAGAACCCCGACGCCACCGCACTCGCGGCCACGATCATCAGCGACCAGACTGCCGAGATCGAGACGATGCAGGAACTGCTCGCCACCCTCCGCTAGTCGCCTGCCCGGCGCCCTGTCAGGGCGCCGGGCACCCGCTCCCCAGATTGCGATCGCCATGCCCCAACCCGCCTTCCGCAGCACCGCCGGCCGCCTCTCCGCGGCCGTCCTGACGGTGCTGCTCGCCGGCTGCGCCGCCGCGCCTGCCGCCGTCGCTCCGATCGCGCTGCCCGCAGCGCTTCCCCACATCCACGCCCTGGTGGCCGACCCGGCCGGAGACGGCCTGCTCGTGGCCACCCACGAGGGCATCTTCACCTGGTCGCCAGCCGACGGCGCCGAGAAGGCGGTCAGCGGCCCGCTGGGCGGCAACGACCTCGACCCCATGGGACTGACCCTCGACGCCGGCGCGGCCTACGCGTCCGGCCACCCGGGGCCGGCCACGCCGGCCGAGCTCGGCGGCCCCAATCTCGGCCTCATCCGCAGCGACGACGGCGGCCTGACCTGGCGCACGCTCTCGCTGGGCGGCGAGGTCGACTTCCACGCGCTGAGCGTCGGGCCGTCATCCGGCCCCGGGGCGAGGCCGATCTACGGACTGGACTCCGCCGGGACGATGCGGGTCAGCGCCGACGGGGGGTACACCTGGCGGGAAGGGGCGTCGGTTGCGGCGCGCGTCATCCTCGCCGACCCGATGGTGCCCGACCGCGTGTACGCCACCACCGCGGCCGGCCTGGCCGTCAGTGCTGACGGCGGGGTGAGCTTCGCCGTGGACACGACGGCCCCGGGCCTGTTCCTCATCGCCGCCGACGGGGGCACCGCGGCCGGTGTCGACACCGCCGGGACGCTCTGGCTGCGACTGCCCCTTGGCGGCTGGGAGTCCGGCGGTACCGTCACCGGCACGCCGCAGGCGCTCCTGGTGGACGGAACGCGTGTCTATGTGGCGGACGACCGCGGTATCGCGTTCACCGACGACCTCGGCGGCAGCTGGACCGCGCCGGGGGGCGCGCTATGAGACCGGGGCGCCGCCTGCGCGTGCGGCTCATGACGGTCGCCGCGGCGCTGCTCATGACCGCCCTCGCCGTCCACACCGCCACCGTCGGCCCCAGCGCCGAAGCGATCCCGGCGCCACCGTCCGCGGCGGCGGCCTCGCAGCTGCCTGCCGAGCAGGCCCCGTCCGATACCCCGGCCCCCTGCGATGCCGCCTGCCCGCAGGACTGCGGGGCCGGCATTCCCGGGTGCGACGCACAGCTCGCCCCGACCACACCCGACTCCCCCCGGGACGTGCCGGCCGTAGACCCGACAGTCGGCGCTCCCATCGCGCCCGCCCGCGTTTCAGCCACCCGTTCGCGTTATGTGCCTGCGCTGTCCCCACTCGAGCTGTCGGTCTCGCGCACCTAGACGCGCGCGCCCCTCGCCCACCGGGC
>JBIIAR010000081.1:0-8456 GCA_044239765.1 Microbacteriaceae bacterium | reverse complement strand
AGGCATGACCTCATTAGTGTCAGCCGTGTCGACCTCGAACAGGGGAAGGCCGGGCGCGTGTCGCTCGAACGCCGCGCGCAGCGGCTCCCGCTCAACCCCGATCAGCACGGCCGCCCGCAGGCGCGAGGCGTGGCTCAGCACGAGGTCGCTGATGTCGACGCCCTTGAGCAGCCCACCGACAATCCAGACAACGGATGCAAAGGCCGACAGCGACGCATCAGCCGCATGCGCGTTGGTCGCCTTCGAGTCGTCGACCCACAGCACCTCGTCGTGCATCACCACGGTCTCTGTTCTGTGGTGGTCAACCCGGAACGTCGCTAGCGCCGAGCGCACGACGTCGGCAGGCACCCCGTACGCGCGGGCAAGAGCCGACGCTGCCAGCACGTTCGCTACCGAGTGCGGCGCGCTGAGCCCGACGTCTGCCAGCTCGCCGTGCGTGGTCAGCTCGAGGGCGCTGGCGTGGCGGTCGTCGTGAAAGGCACGGTCGACGACGATGTCGCCGACGAGCCCGAGGTCGCTAGGCCCGGGCACGCCGAGGTCGAAGCCGACGGCACGGCAGCCCTCGACCACGTCGGCCTCTTCGACCATGTGCATCGTCGCGGCATCCGCCTTGTTGTAGACGCAGGCGAGACGAGTGTTGTCGTAGACCTTGGCCTTCGCGGCCGCGTAGGCCTCGGGCGAGCCGTGCCAGTCGTAGTGGTCGGCGGCGAGGTTGAGGCAGACGCTGGCGAGAGGCGAGATCGCCCCGGCGGCGTTGCGGTTGATCCAGTGCAGTTGAAAGCTCGACAGCTCCACCACGAGAACGTCGAAGCCCGTTGGCTCCCGCACCGCGTCGAGCACCGGCACGCCGATGTTTCCGACGGCGGCCACGCGATGACCCGCCGCGGTGATGAGGTGGGTGGTGAGCTGCACGGTCGTGGTCTTGCCGTTGGTGCCGGTGACGCAGATCCACTCGGCGGCCTTCACCTTGTCGCGCACCCGCCAGGCGAGCTCGATGTCGCCCCACACTGCGGTGCCACGCTGCTCGGCCCACCTCAGAACCGGGTGATCGGGGCGAAAGCCGGGCGACACGATGACGAGCTGCGGGTCGAGGTCGAGCAGCTGCTGCGGCGGCTCATCGAGCGTGCCCTCGACGAAGCCCGCGCCGATGACGTCAAGCAGGTCGCTGCGCTCTGGGTCGGCGGCGTTGGCGAAGACCGTCACGACGCATCCGAGCTCGATCAGGGTGTCGGCCACCGAGAAGCCCGAGACACCGAGGCCGAGCACGGCGACGCGCAGGCCTTTCCAGTCCGCGTTCCAGCTGGTGAGGGTGTCGAGGTCACGCACGATCAGCGGTTTGCCCACTCGAGGTAGAAGAGACCGACAGCGGCCGCCACGAACAGCCCGGCGATGATCCAGAAGCGCACGACGACGGTGATCTCTGCCCAGCCCTTGAGCTCGAAGTGATGGTGCAGCGGACTCATCAGGAAGATGCGCTTGCCCTTGGTGATCTTGAAGTACGCGCGCTGCACGATCACCGAGCCGGTGACGATGAAGAAGAGACCGCCGATGAGCACGAGGAGCAGCTCGGTGCGGCTGAGAATGGCGAGCGCCGCGATGGCGCCGCCGAGTCCAAGGGATCCGGTGTCGCCCATGAAGATCTGGGCGGGCGAGGTGTTCCACCAGAGGAAGCCGATGAGGCTGCCCGAGATACACGCGGCAATCACGGCGAGGTCGAGCGGATCGCGCACCGTGTAGCACTTGTACAGGTCGGACTGGTCGGCGCCGCCGAAGCAGCTCTGGTTGTACTGCCAGAAGCCGATGAAGATGTAGGCGGCCGTCGCGACCATGGCCGCGCCCGTGGCGAGGCCGTCGAGCCCGTCGGCGACGTTGACGCCGTTGGAGGCCGAGACCGAGATGATGTTGACCCAGAGCACGAACAGAATTGCTCCGCCGACCGCGCCGAAGGCGGTGAGCTGCAGCCACGAGATGTCACGAATGGCCGAGATGTAGATGTGCTGCACGCCATCGATGACCGTGCCAGCGGGGGTGAGGTTGTTCTCGTCTGGGCTCGTCAGCGCGAGGAACGCGAAGATGGTGGCGATAACCATCTGCCCGGCGATCTTCGACCAGCCGCCGAGACCGAGGCTGCGCTGCTTGCGGGTCTTGAGGAAGTCGTCGAGGAAGCCGACGAGTCCCATGCCGACCATCATGAAGATGACGAGAAAGCCGACTCGCGTGTACTCCTGGCCCGCGATGAAGTGGCCGACGAAATAGCCGACCATGGAGCCGATGATGAAGACGATGCCGCCCATGGTGGGCGTGCCGCGCTTGGCGTGGTGCGACTGCGGTCCGTCGTCGCGGATGAACTGGCCCCAGCCAATGGCCGTGAAGAGGCGGATGAACAGCGGGGTCATCGTTAGCGTGAAGACGAGGGCTATGCCCGCACCGAGGAGAAGGGGGATCATCGGGTCGCACCCGTCAGCTGCTCGGCGAGCTGGCCGAGGCCTGCTCTCGTCGATGCCTTCACGAGCACCACGTCGTTCTCGCGTATTTGGCCACGAAGCAAATCGTATGCCTCCGCGGGGGTGTCGACGATCAGCGACTCCCCGTCCCACGAGCCCTCAAGGCCCGCTGCCGACTGAATGTGGCGCGCAGCGTGCCCAACGGCGACCAGCTGGCCGATGTTGAGACGCACCACGAGGCGCCCGATGTAGTCGTGCTCTTCGAGCGCGTCGGCGGCCTCGGACTCGAACTCGCCGAGAACGGCCACGGAGCGCACGCGCTCCCCCGTCACCTGTGCGAGGAACCGCAGCGCCGCCGCCATGCCGTCGCGATCGCTCGCCCCGGTGTCGTCGATGACGAGCGCGCCGGTGGCGGTGTGGCTCGTGCGCAGGCGAGAGCCGATGGCGGTCTCGAGCGTCGCTCCACCCGCGAGCTGCGCCTCGACGGCCGACAGCTCCTGCTCACTCAGCGGAAAGCTCACGACCAGCCGTTCTCGCGCAGCGCAAGACGAGCCTCGTCGCGGGCAGAGTAGGGGGTGCGCACGCCCTCGATGTCGCGATAGTCCTGGTGTCCGGGGCCGGCCCAGAGAATCGAGTCGCCCTCCTTGGCCAGCGCGACCGCCGCGCGAATGGCCTGCTCTGGCGGGCTCACCTCGTGCAGCTCCGCCTCGTGCTGCGCCAGATGCGCGCCCTCGACGAGGGTGGCGCGAATGGAGGCCGGGTTCTCGAACCGCGGGTGGTGGTCGGTGATCACCAGGATGTCCGATCCCTCCGAGGCAACCCGGCCCATCTCGTGGCGCTTGGTTGCGTCGCGGTCGCCGTCGGCGCCGAAGACCATGATGACGCGGCCGGTGGTGACGGTGCGCACGGCCGCGAGAGTCTGCTCGAAGGCGTCTGCGCTGTGGCCGAAGTCGACGAACACCGTTGGACCCCGGTCGCCGGAGACACGCTCGGTGCGCCCCGGCAGGTAGGCCTCGATGCCGCCCGCCTCGTCGAGCGCCTGGCCGATGGCCTCCAGCTCGAATCCGGCCTCGACGAGCATGACGATGGCCAGGCCGCCGTTGGCCGCCATGTGCCAGCCGATGAGCGGCACTCGAGTGACGAGCGAGCGTCCCTGCGGGCCGGTGAGGCGAAACTCGGTGTGGGCGGGCTGCTCGTCGAGAATCTCGACGTTCCACTCCGCATCGATGCCCGGCGTCGACGAGATCGTCGTCACGGGGATGCGGGACTCCTCGACAACCCGCTCGCCGTACGGCGAGTCGAGCGACACCACGCCGCGCCGCGCGCGGTCGGGGTCGAAGAGCGCCAGCTTGTACTGGAAGTACTCCTCCATGTCGCGGTAGTCATCGAGGTGGTCGTGGGTGAGGTTGGTGAACGCCACGACGTCGAAGACGATGCCGTCGACGCGGTGCCGCTCGAGCGCCTGGGCGCTGACCTCGATCGCGACGGCACGCACCTCGGCTTCGCGCATGCGGGCGAGCAGGGCGTGCATCTCGCTCGCCTCGGGCGTGGTCAGGCGACTGACGACGACCTCGTCGCCGATGTGGCGCTCCGAGGTGGAGCTGAGGCCGGTGACGAGGCCGAGCTGCCGAAGGATGCCCTCGAGCAGGTGCGAGGTCGAGGTCTTGCCGTTGGTTCCGGTGGTGCCGAACAGCAGTGGCGGCTTCTGCATCGTGCGGTACACCCACGCCGAGATCTCGCCGAGGGCGGCACGCGGAGAGTCGACGGTGATGACGGGAAGGCCGAGGTCGGCAACCAGCGCCGCGCCCTCCGCATCCGTGAGGATCGCGACCGCGCCGCCCTCTTTCGCGACCGGGCCGTAGCTCGCACCGTGGCTGTTCTTGCCGTTGATGCCCACGTACAGGTCGCCGGGGCGCAGGTCGTTCGTGCTCAGCGTCACTCCGGTGAGCTCCACGCCGTCCACCGAGCCGGTGAACTGCAGCTCGAACTCGTTGACGAGTTCGGCGAGGGAGCGTGCGGACGGATGCTCTGGCCGAAGGACCGGAGGAATCCGAGCGGTCATCGGCTACTCATTTCGTGTCGAATGTCACCAGGTGACGGGCATGGCCGGCGCGGGTGCCGCTGACGGCTCGATGCGGAACGTCTTGATCACCTGGGTCATGATGTTCTTGAACGGCACAGCGGCAGCGGCCGAGGTCTTCATAATATCGGGCTTGCCCAGCGTCACGATAACCACGTACTGCGGGTTCTCGGCGGGGATGAGGCCGGCGATCGAGACCACGCGCTCGTTGCCGTAGCCGCCGTTCTCTGGCACCTCGGCAGTTCCGGACTTCGCGGCCATACGGTAGCCGGGAATGCTGATCAGCCGGCTCAGCGAGCCCTGCGAGACGAGAGGCTCCATCGCAGCCACCGTCTGGTCGGCCGCGAACTCTGAGACGACCTGAACGGGCGTCGCGTCGGGAAGGTCTGTCACGGTGCCGTCGGGCATCGTGCACCCCTCGACGAGCGTCAACGGCATCTTCACGCCGTTGTTTCCCAGCGTCTGGTAGACCGATGCCATCTGCGCGGATGTGGCAGAGACTCCCTGCCCGAAGGCCACCGTGTAGTTGGTGAACTGGTCCCACTTGGCTGTCTCGGGCAGTGATCCGGCCGACTCCCCCGGAAAGCCGATCGCCGTCTTGCTGCCGATGCCGAACTTCTTGAAGTAGTCGTAGCGCGTCTGCTGGCTCATCATGTCGCTGAACTTCGAGATGCCGGTGTTCGACGAGTTCATCAGCACGCCGGCGAGGGTGAGCCGGATGTCGTTGTGCGCCCAGACGTCTTTGATGTACTGGCCGTTCGGAAAGTAGATGCGCCCCGGGGCGATGACCTGGGTGGTCGCGGTTGCGAGCCCCTGGTCGATCGCCATGGCGGCCGTCATGGGCTTGAAGGTCGATCCGGGCTCATAGGGCGTGCTGAAGGCGAGCGATCCGAGGGCGGTGTTAGGCACGCCGTTGACATCGTTGGGGTCGACACTCGGGTAGTCGACGGCCGCCATGATGTGGCCGTCACTGACCCGCACGACCATGGCCGTGCCCCAGTCCGCGCCGACCGCAAGTGCCTGCGCAGCCACCTGCTCCTGTGCGTACCACTGCAGGTCGAGATCGATGGTCAGCGCTAGCGTGCCGCCGTCGATCGGCTCCTTCTCGGTGACAGTGCTGCCGGGCAGGCGCACGCCGTCCTTGCTCTTCTCGTAGGTCGACGAGCCGTTGGTCGAGGCGAGGCAGGAGTCGTAGTCGAGCTCGAGGCCCGCCTGCGGCCCGTCGGTGCCGATGAACCCGATGAGGTTTCCCGCTACGGCGCCGTTGGGATAGGTGCGGCTCGGGTGAACCTCGGAGTAGATCCACGGGATCTTCAGCGCCTTGACGGCCTCGAGCACCTCGAGGGTGCCGAGCTTGTGCACATAGGCGAAGTCGGAATCCGGCGTGGCCTCGAGGGATGCCGTGATCGCCTCGACCGTCTCGCCCGTTGCCACCGCGAGGTCCTCGATCTGCGCACGATAGTCGATCGGCTTCTTGTTGGACGGATCGGCCAGCGCGTACATCACCTTCGGGCTCGCCGTGATGTCATAGCGGTCCACGCTCGAGGCGAGAAGAACCCCGTTCGTGTCGGTGATGTTGCCTCGAACGCCGTAGGTGGGCACTGCCACCGACCTCTTGCCGAGGGACTGCTCGTTCAGCTCAGCCGCACGCACGACCTGGATGTCGATCAGGCGAACGCTGAACAGGGTGACCGTCACCAGGAGTGCAAGAACCGTGGCCGCGAGGCGGCTGCGCGTGCTGCGCGAGTTGTTCACTGCCGGCTGCCCTTCGTTCGCCCGGAGCTATCGGGTGGTGGGTGACGGAAGCGCACCGTCGCTCGACGCTACCGAGCCGCCGGCGGCGTTCTGCGCAGGCGCGCCACTGGTCTCTGTTGTCGTCGGGGAAATCTCAGTTTCGGATCCGGGAACGAGCAGCGAGTTCGCCACGAGCCCGCCATCGGTGCCGAGAGCGCCGGCCACGCCGGTCGCGGCCATCGGCGTGCCGACGAGCGCGCCGTCGGAGAGCCGCAGAAACGCCGGGCTGCTCGTGCCGACAACCATGCCCAGCGACTCCGCGCGCTGCGCGAGGCTCTGCGGCGAGGCAAGCAGGTCGAGCTTCTCTGCGAGGTCCTGCTCGGTGCGCGAGAGCTGCTTCTGCTCCGCCTGCAGCGTTGAGATCTGGTACGCGCCATCGGAGAGCACGATGCTGAGCATGAGCTGGGTGAGGAACAGTGCGAACACCGCCGCCACCGCGAGCATCGCGTAGAACGACTTGGGGCGCGCGCGGCGCTGCGCCCGGGAGGTGACGATCTCAATGCGGCGCGGCTGTGCGAGCGGCTGGGCCTGCTGAGGGCGCGCGTAGGCGTGTGCGGCGCTCATGCTGCGGCCCTCTTGCGCTCAGCGGCCCGAAGGCGCACGGGAGCCGAGCGCGGGTTGCGCTCCTTCTCCTCCTCCGAGGCGAGCTCTGCGCCACGAACGAGCAGAGCGAACTCGGGGCGGTGCTCCGGCAGCTCGACGGGCAGACCGCGGGGTGCGGTGGACGCAGAGCGGGCCGCGAAGATGCGCTTGACGATGCGGTCCTCCAGGGACTGGTAGGCCAGCACGACGATGCGACCGCCGACGGCGAGGCTGTCGAGGGCCGCAGGAATCGCCCGCTCGAGCACCGACAGCTCCTGGTTGACCTCGATGCGCAGCGCCTGAAAGACGCGCTTGGCGGGGTGTCCCGCGCGCTGCACTGCTGCCGGGGTGGCCGCGATGATGATCTCGACGAGTCGGCCGGAGCGCACGATCGGCTCCACCGCACGAGCCTGCACGATCTTGCTTGCGTAGCGCGGGGCGAGCTTCTCCTCGCCGTACTCGTAGAAGATGCGGCGCAGCTCTGACTCGCTGTACTCGGCGAGGATGCGCTCGGCGGTCAGCCCGGCGCTGGCGTCCATGCGCATGTCGAGTGGGGCGTCCTTCGAGTACGAGAAGCCGCGGTCGACCTCGTCGAGCTGCAGGCTCGAGACCCCGAGGTCGAACAGCACACCGGTCACCTCGTCAATGCCCAGGCCGTCGAGAACCGCGCGGATGTCGTCATAGACCGTGTGCACCAGCGTCACCCGGTCACCGAAGGGCTTCAGCCGCTCCCCCGCGATCGCGAGGGCGTCGAGGTCGCGATCGAGGCCGATCAGGCGCAGGCCAGGGAAGCGCTCGAGCATGGCGCTGGCGTGTCCGCCCATGCCGAGGGTCGCGTCGACGACGATCGCGCCCGGCTGCTCAAGGGCAGGAGCGAGCAGCTCGAGCGTGCGCTCGAGGGTGACGGGGATGTGAATGTCGTTGCTCATAGTTTCTGTCCGGTAGAGCCGGAGAACTGATCCCCATCCATTCCGACCTGACATCGGGGAAGAAAGTCAGGGCGTTGCGAACGGCTGGGAGTCAGCGCCACGGCGCTAGAAGAGTCCGGGGATCACCTCCTCTGCGGTGTTGGAGAAGTCGTCTTCGTTCTCGTCGTAGTAGGACTCCCACGCGGCGGTGTCCCAGATCTCTGCGCGGTTGCCCACGCCGATGACGGTGAGGTCGCGGTCGAGGTTCGCGTACTCGCGAAGGTTGGCGGGGATGGTGACGCGGTGCTGGCTGTCGGCCTGCTCCGGGCTCGCGCCGCTGAGAAACATGCGCACGAAGTCACGACCGCGCTTGTCAGTGAGGGGAGCCTGGCGAATCTTCTCGTGCACTGCCTCGAACTCACGCTGCGTGAAGACGAACAGGCAGCGCTCCAAGCCGCGGGTGATCACCAGGCCGTTGGCCAGTTCGTCACGGAACTTCGCGGGGAGGATCACTCGGCCTTTGTCGTCGAGCTTGGGCGCATGCGTACCGAGAAACACAGGTGCACCCCCTCCACTCGCCGGCCCAGGTCTTGGTACCCTCCACTTTACTCCACTTTCATCCACAAATCGATAGAAAACAGGCAAAAA
>JBIIAR010000080.1:0-8517 GCA_044239765.1 Microbacteriaceae bacterium | reverse complement strand
GGTCGAGCACGGTGCGCAGTGCGTCGATTCGCGTCATTCTCGCGAGTGTAGCCGGTAGATTGCGCGTCGTGAGTGCTGAGGATCCCTAGACTCTGTCTATGACCGACGCCTCAGCACCGCAGCCCACCACGCCCGCCGGCGGAGTCACGTATGTGCCCCGCTTCTTCGTCAAGCAGCGCATCACGGCTCTCGTCAACCGCTACGAGATCCGCACCGCCAATGCGGACGGCTCGGTTGGCGACATTATCGCCATGGCACAGCAGAAGCGCTTTGCCTTCAAGGAGCAGGTGACCTTCTACGCCGACGAGGCGCGCACCACGCCGGTCTTCTCGTTCAAGGCCCGGCAGGTGATGGAGCTCGCCGCCGTCTACGACGTCTTCGACGCGGCCGGCACCCCGATCGGCTTCTTCCAGAAGGACTTCGCCAAGAGCCTGCTGCGGTCGAGCTTTCACCTCGGCGGCCCGGGCATCGACGCCTATGGGCAGGAGCGCAATGAGGTGATCGCCGTGCTGCGTCGATTCATCGACCTTCCCTTCGCCTTTCACTTCGACTTCGCCGACAAGGCCAGCGGTCAGGTGGTCATGTCGAGCGAGCGCGAGTTCAGCCTGCGCGACAAGTACACGGTGACGGTGCACGATCAGCGCATCGACTTCCGTCTCGCCGCTGCCATGGCCGTCGGGCTGGATGCGCTGCTGCAGAGGTAAGCGCAGTTCGGCGCGAAAGGTGCCCCCTGGCAGATTCGAACTGCCGCCCCTGCCTCCGGAGGGCAGTGCTCTATCCCCTGAGCTAAGGGGGCCAGGGTCGTGTCAAGGGTAGCAGCGGGTTGCCGCGCGCGTGACATGATCGAATCATGCAGCGAACCGTCTCGAACCGAATGGAGATCGAGCTCGCGGGCTCCAGCGAGATGGTGTTCAGCATGGCCGTCGCCAGCGAGTCGAACCTCGCCAGCGAGACCATCTCGTTTCAGCTTGACGGCGTCGAGCAGCAGGCGATCGAGATCATCGACCGCCACGGCTCCCGTCTGCACAAGTTCGTCGCCGGCCCTGGCCATCTCAGCGTCGACTACCGCGCCGAGGTCGTCGGCCATGCCGATCCGGCACCCGTCGACGAGCTCGACCTCATCACCTACCTTCGCCCCAGCCGCTACTGCGAGTCCGACAGCCTGCTGCCGACGGCGCGCTCCGAGTTCGCGGGCCTCATCGGCCACGACCTGCTGACCGCGGTCACCCTCTGGGTGTGGGAGCGCCTCGCCTATGTGCCCGGCTCCAGCCTGGTCACCGACGGTGCCGCCCGCACGCTCATGGCACGTCGCGGGGTCTGCCGCGACTACGCGCACCTCGTGATCGCCATGCTGCGCGCGCTCGATGTGCCCGCGCGCATGGTCTCGGTGTACGCCCCGGGCCTGAGCCCGATGGACTTCCACGCCGTCGCCGAGGCCTACGTCGATGGGCAGTGGTGGATCGTCGATGCCACACGCCTTGCCCCGCGCCAGAGCATGGTGCGCATTGCGACCGGGCGCGACGCCGCCGACATCGCCTTCCTGACCAACCACTGGGCCGACCTGACGCTGACGACCCTCGAGGTGCTCGCCATCGTCGACGAGCTTCCGACCGACGACAGCCAGCAGCTGCTGCAGCTGGGCTAGCCTCGCGGCGGAAGTGCCAGCGTTGCCGCCTCGACGAGGGTGGTGGCGTCACGGGCCTCATAGAACCAGGTGGACTGCAGCGTCAGCCAGTACCCGTCGCTGAACACATCCAGGTACCCGATTCCCTCGACGGAGCGAAAGTACGCGTCGCCGAACTCGGGCACCGCGACTCCGCCAGCAGCGGCAGCCTGCTGCGCCGCTGCGAGGTCGGTGTCGGCCGGGATGGACACCGCGACATCCACGGTCTCCTGGCTCGTCAGATTGATCCAGCGACACGCCAGCCCGCCGTCGGCGGCGATCTGCGCTGCGCTCGATCCGCTCTCGGGAACGAAGGTGGAGTCGAGAGCGAAGTTGCCGCTGCCCCAGTCGTAGATGGCCTGGTCGGTGATCAGCGTCGAGCAGCTGACTCCGACCGTCTCGTTGATCGGCTCCGGCGGCAACGTGCCCTCGGTTGCCACCGGCGTCGGAGTAGCTCTGAGCACACGGTCAGCCGGCGCGCAGGCCGCGAGTCCGAGAACGACGGTGGTGGCGAGAGCGAGGGCGAGCACGGGGCGCATGCCTCCATTGTGGACTCGGTCTCTGCGAATGGCCCGCTCGACAGGCGACGATAAGCTTGACCACCGTGAATCCTGCCTCGCTCTCAGCCGCCATCCTCGACATCGTTCGGGGCGTCCTTGACGAGCACGGCGGCTCGGAGCTCGAGCTGACCATCGCCGACGTTGCCCTCGATAGGCCGAAGAACCGCGAGCACGGCGACTGGGCGTCCAACGTCGCCATGAAGTTCGCCAAGCGCCTCGAGGCGAACCCGCGCGAGCTCGCGACCGAGATCGCGGGCCTCATCGCGCGCATCGACGGAGTCAAGGCCGTGGATGTCGCCGGTCCGGGCTTCATCAACATCACCCTCGATGCCGCCGCCGCCGGCGCGCTCGCCCGGTCCATTGTCAGCGAGGGCGCGGACTACGGCCGCGGCGACCTCTACGAGGGCGTGACGATCAATCTCGAGTTCGTGTCGGCGAACCCGACGGGTCCTATCCACATCGGCGGTGTTCGCTGGGCCGCCGTGGGCGACAGCCTCGCCCGCATCTTCCAGTCGCAGGGCGGCATCGTCACCCGCGAGTACTACTTCAACGACCACGGCGCGCAGATCGACCGCTTCGCCCGCACACTGGTCGCCAGCTACAAGGGTGAGCCGACGCCGGAGGACGGCTATGGCGGCGTCTACATCAGCGACATCGTCGCGCGGGTGATGAACGACTACCCCGGCGATCTGGATTCCCTCCCGCCGGCAGAGCTGCAGGAGGCGTTTCGGGCTGTCGGCGTAGAGCTGATGTTCGGCGACATCCGGGCGAGCCTGCACGACTTCGGCGTGGACTTCGACGAGTACTTCCACGAGAACCACCTCTACGAGACGGGAGCCGTCGAGCACGCCATCGACCGTTTGCGTGAGCTCGGCCACATCTTCGAGGCGGACGGCGCCACCTGGCTGCGCACGACCGAGTTCGGTGACGACCGCGACCGCGTCGTCATCAAGAGCGACGGTGAGGCGGCCTACATCGCGGGCGACCTCGCCTACTACCTCAACAAGCGTGAGCGGGGCTTCGAGCGCAACCTGATCCTGCTCGGCGCCGATCACCACGGCTACGTCGGCCGGCTGATGGCCATGGTCGCCGCCTTCGGCGACACGCCGTACTACAACCTCGAGATCCTCATCGGCCAGCTGGTCAACCTGCTCAAGGACGGCGAGCCCGTGCGCATGAGCAAGCGGGCCGGAACCGTGGTCACTCTCGAGGACCTCGTGGATGCCGTTGGCGTCGACGCCGGACGCTACGCGCTCGTGCGCTCCAGTGCCGACTCGCAGCTCGACATCGACCTCGACCTGCTGGGCCGCAAGACCAACGACAACCCGGTCTTCTACGTGCAGTACGGCCACGCCCGCACCCGCTCGGTGGCCCGCAACGCCGCCGACTCCGGGGTCACGAGGGACGGATTCGACGCCAGCCTGCTGACGCACGAGACCGAGAGCGCGCTGCTCGGCATCCTCGCGGAGTTCCCTCGTGTTGTGCGGCAGGCCGCGGAGCTGCGTGAGCCGCACCGCATCGCCCGCTACTGCGAGGAGCTCGCCGGCTCGTACCACGGCTGGTACGACAACTGCCGGGTGACGCCACTCGGCGACGAGCCGGTGACCGATCTGCACCGCACCCGCCTGTGGCTCAACGACGCCACCGGGCAGGTTCTTCGCAACGGATTGACCCTGCTGGGAGTCAGTGCGCCTGACAGGATGTAGGGCATGAGCTACGCACCTCCGAAGAAGAAGCGCCGCTGGGTCGGCCCCGTCATTATTCTCGTGGTGCTGATCGGCCTGGTGGTCGCAGCCTTCTTCGTGGCAGAGAAGCTCGCGCGCGATGCAGCGGGCGGCGTCATCTCGCGCCCGATCCAGAGCGCGCTCTCGTCGACCTCGAAGGTGCACGTCGACCTCGGCCCTGGGCTCTTCCTCGTGCAGGCGGCGAGCGGCAGCCTCGACAACGTCACCATCTCGACCGAGGGGCTTCCCGTTGGCGAGGGCACAGCATCGCTGGTGCTCGACACGGAGGGCCTGCCGCTCGACACCGCGGGCACGGTGGACTCGGTGCACGCCACGCTCTCGCTCGACGCGACGGCGATGCAGTCCGTCGTTCCCGCCGGCAGCACCGTCACCTTCGCGGACGACCAGTTCGTGGTCGCCACGCAGGCCGACCTCGGCGGTGCTCCCGCTGCGGTCGTGCTCACGGTCACACCCACCGCGGCCGAGGGCGTCGTAGCGCTCGGGGTCACCGGCGTCACCGTCAACGGCACCGAGGTGGCGGTCGACGACGTGCGCAACGGTGCCTACGGCGCCGCTGCCGCAGCGCTCGTCGCCCCGGCCCCGCTCTGCGTCAGCCCCTACCTTCCGGCCGCGCTGACCCTCTCATCGGCGGCAGTCGTGGGCCAGAGCCTTGTGCTCGAGTTCGACGGCTCTGCCGTCAAGCTCGGTGCTCTCTCGACCAAGGGCACCTGCCCGGAGCCGGCCGTATGACCTCGGTGCCCACCGCGGCAAAGGTGAGGAAGAAGCCGAAGAAGCGCACCGTCGCTGCGACCGTTCTCGCCTCACTCGGCGTGGTTGTCGGGGCGCTCTGGGGGCTCGACACCTGGGCGCGCCAGCAGGTAGCCGACTACGTGACGGAGAAGGTGCAGGAGGTGCTCAGCCTCGACAGCGACGAGCCGGTCACGGTCGAGATCGCCGGAGTCTCCATCATCGCCCAAGTGCTCACCGGCACGCTCGACGAGGTGGATGTTGGCGTCGACGACGTGACCATCGGCGAGTTCACCGGCGGGGTGTCCCTCACCGCACAGGGAATCCCGGTCGACCTTCAGAAGCCGATCGACACGGTGCAGATCGAGTTCAGTGTCAACGAGAAGAGCATCAGCACGATCGCGCACGCGCTCAGCGCCACCGCAGTCGACGACGTGCAGCTGGTCGACTCCGAGATTCAGTTCACGAGCGAGCTCAGGCTCTTCGGGCTCGCGGCCGATGTCGGGGTCGCCATCGAGCCCTTCGCCGACAACGGCGAGATCGGCTTCACCCCGACGAGCGTCTCGATCAACGGCTCGAGCACGAGCGCCGCGAGTCTCAAGCAGACCTACGGTGCCCTGGCCGAGTCGCTGCTCAAGACCCGCTCGATCTGCGTGGCGCGCTGGCTTCCGGTGGCGCTGACCGTCGAGGATGTCGCCGTGCGCGACGACGATCTGGTGATCACCATCGCGGCCGACAAGGCGATCCTCGACGATGCCTCGCTGCGCACGCTGGGCAGCTGCGACTAGGCGCAGGCGCCCTCGGTGATGATGCTGTTCTGGGTGACGCTGAAGGGCCTGCCCGACCCGGAGGTCGCCTCGATGCAGAACCTGTCGTCATCGACCAGGATGTCGATCTCGGTGCCGGTGACCGCGGCGGTGTTCGCGTAGCCGTAGTCGGCGAGGTCAGCAAGGGAGCTCGTGTACGCGCCGTCGTTGTCGGTCGACCACAGCATGAGGGCCTTCTTGGCGAGGCTGAGGTCAGAGACCGCCTGGGCATCCTTGGCGCTGTCCTGCTGTCCGAGGAACACGGGGATGGCGACGGCCGCGAGCGTGCCGACAATGAGGATGACGACGAGCAGCTCGATCAGTGAGAAGCCTCGATCTGCGCACTTCAGATTTTCGCGCACGTTCGAACTATCGCAGTAGAACGCTTGGTGCGCCTAGACCCGCGTAGTAGGGGCAGTGCGCATCGGTACTATGGGATGGCTCTGCCGCAGCCCCACCAATCCACCGAGGTCAGCCCGTGTCCGTCAACCCGCTTGCTCCCGAGTGGCTGCAGCATCCTGCCGACGCCAACGCGCTGGCCCCGAGCGTATGGTCGCGCAACGCCGCTCGCACGCCAGAGGGAGTGCTCGAGATCGCCGGCCGCACGGCCACCTCGCTCGTCGAGGAGTTCGGCACCCCGCTCTTCGTGCTCGACGAGGCTGATGCCCGCACGCGCGCGCGCGAGGTGCGCGAGTCCTTCGACCGCGAGCTCGCCCGAGTTGGCAGCAGCGCGAAGGTCTACTACGCGGGCAAGGCCTTTCTGACGATGCAGGTCGCCGCCTGGATGATCGACGCCGGCCTCAACATCGACGTCTGCAGCGGGGGAGAGCTCGCGGTCGCGCTCGCCGCCGGGGTGGACCCCACTCGCCTCGGCCTGCACGGCAACAACAAGAGCGTCGCCGAGATCGACCGCGCTGTTGGAGTCGGCATCGGCGCGATCGTCATCGACAGCCTCATCGAGATCGAGAGGGTCGCGGCCGCGGCGGCGGCACACGGCCGCGTGCAGCCGGTGCGCCTTCGGGTCAACAGCGGTGTGCACGCTCACACCCACGACTACCTCGCGACCGCGCGGGAAGACCAGAAGTTCGGCATCACGCTGGCGGATGCCCCGGCGGCTGTCGCCCACATCCGCTCGTTCTCGAGCCTCGAGTTTCTCGGGCTTCACTCGCACATCGGCTCGCAGATCTTCGAGTCCGAGGGCTTTGCCGAGGCCGCGCGCCGCCTGTTCGCAGTGCACGCGCAGCTTCTGGCCACTGGACCGGTGCCGGAGCTGAACCTTGGCGGTGGCTTCGGCATCGCCTACACGAGCGCCGACGAGGCGCTGCCGATCGCCGAGATCGCCCGCCGCTTCGCCGACATCGTGAGCGAGCGCGCCGACTCCCTCGGCATCCCGGTCCCCATCGTCGCGGTGGAGCCCGGCCGGGCCATCATCGGCCCGTCGACGACCACGATCTACGAGGTCGGAACGATCAAGGATGTTGAAGTCTCTACAGAGATTTCAACGAGCGCGCGCGAGGCAGGAGAAGCAGATCTCGGCGCGCGCCGCCACAATGTTGCGGTGCGCAAGTACGTCAGCATCGACGGCGGCATGAGTGACAACGTGCGCCCCGCGCTCTATGCAGCCGACTACTCGGCCCGCATCGCCAGCCGCACGTCGAACGCCGACCCCGCCCTCGTGCGCGTCGCCGGCAAGCACTGCGAGAGCGGCGACATCGTCGTGCACGCCGAGTACCTTCCCGGTGATGTCGCCCCGGGCGACCTGCTCGCCGTGCCCGCCACCGGCGCCTACTGCTGGTCGCTCGCGAGCAACTACAACTACCTCGCCCGTCCGCCCGTCGTCGCCGTGAGCGACGGCCGGGCGCGGGTGCTCGTGCGTGGAGAGACCGAGGCCGACCTGCTGGCCCGTGACACAGGAGTAACCGAATGATCGAATACCGCAACCTCAAGGTCGCCCTGCTCGGCGGCGGCAGCGTCGGCGCGAACGTCGCCTCCCTGCTGCTCGAGCACGGCGACGAGCTCGCCAGCCGTGCCGGCGCCGGCCTGGAGCTCATCGGCGTCGCGGTGCGCGACCTCGACGCAGAGCGCAGCCCGAGCATCCCGAAAGAGCTGCTGACGACCGATGCTGAGGCGCTGATCCTCGGCGCCGACATCGTCATCGAGCTCATCGGAGGGCTCGAGCCCGCCCGCACGCTCGTGCTCAAGGCGATCAACAGCGGTGCGGATGTCATCACCGGCAACAAGGCCCTGCTCGCCACCCACGGTCCAGAGCTCTTCGACGCCGCCGAGCAGGTCGGCGCGCAGCTGTACTACGAGGCCGCGGTCGGCGGTGCGATTCCGATCATCCGCCCGCTGCGCGACAGCCTCGCCGGCGACCGGGTCACCCGAATCCTCGGCATCGTCAACGGCACGACGAACTACATCCTCGACCTCATGGACACCGAGGGCGCGACGATGGAAGACGCCCTCGCCAAGGCCACGGCCCTCGGCTACGCCGAAGCGGACCCCACCGCAGACGTCGGCGGCTATGACGCCGCCCAGAAGGCCGCCATCCTGGCCAGCCTCGCCTTCCATACCACCGTTCCCCTCGACTCCGTCTACCGCGAGGGCATCACCGAGGTGACCTTGGAGCAGGTGCGGGCCGCCCGCAAGGCGGGCTACGTGGTGAAGCTGCTTGCCGTAGCCGAGCGCCTCGCGATCCCCGGCACCGCGGAGTTCGGCGTGAGCGCCCGGGTGCACCCCGCACTCATCCCGCTCGAGCACCCGCTCGCCACCGTGCACCAGGCCAAGAACGCCGTGTTCGTCGAGGCCGAGGCCGCGGGCTCCCTCATGTTCTACGGCGCGGGCGCCGGGGGCAAGGAGACGGCATCCGCCGTTCTCGGTGACCTGGTGTCGGCCGCCCGTCGTCACGTTGTCGGCGGCCCCGGTGTCGCCGAGTCGACGCACGCCAACCTCACCGTGCTGCCGATGGCCGCCGTGACGACGCGCTACCAGATCACCCTTACCGTGGTGGATGAGCC
>JBIIAR010000001.1:0-30509 GCA_044239765.1 Microbacteriaceae bacterium | reverse complement strand
CGCCTTCGGCAAGTACGTTGTGGCCGACTCCGGGAAGGCTCATCTTCGAGTCGAGAACGGCGCGTTAGCCTTCACCCCACGCCTCCCGCACCCCGCACCGAAGAACGTCCAATAGGCGATCCGATCGAACAGAGCCGCGGAGCGCGATTGCAGCGCGAATCGCGCATCCCGTATCCCGCGGCTTGGCCGTTGGGTACCCGTGCTTCGCCTTAGGCGCCCAAGTGGGATGGAGGCTGCCGCTGAGCGCTTCGTTCTGGTGTGCGGAGCTGGGTCAGTGCCCAGAGGGCGATCCCGCAAGTTGTGAAGATGTCGGCGACGTTGAAGACGGCGAACCAGTCGACGGCGATGAAGTCGACGACGCGGCCGGTGAGTGGGCCGTCAGCTGCGCGCAGGATCCGGTCGAGGAGGTTGCCGATGCCGCCGCCGGCAGCGACGGCGAGCAGGACCGTGCCCGTCAGGTCTGCGCGGCGCAGGATGCGCAGGGCGATCCAGACCAGCAGTGCGGTGACAACGAGGATCAGCCCGACCACCAGGGGTGCGCCTGCCTGCGCCCCGATCCCGAAGGCGACTCCCGGGTTGTGGAAGAGCTCGAGCCGGACGGTGGGGAGGATCGGTATCTGCTGGCCTGCTCCTAGGTCTCGGAGTGCCCACTGCTTGGTGAGCTGGTCGATGAGCACGGCGAGCAGGAGCACGCCGGCGACAGCGGCGGATCGCACTGGCAGCGCGAGCTCCCGCCTAGTCGTCGTCATCGTCATCGTCCTCGACCAGCTCGCCTTCCCATGCCTCGCGTCCCTCGTGGATGGCGAAGATGGCGATCACGAATGCGGCGACCGGGTCGAGCCATGCCGCTCCGGTGAGCATGTAGAGGACGACGCCGGCGAGGGTCGAGATGCTCAGGAGCACGCAGATGCGGGTCTCGGCGGCGTCGGCGAGGATGAGGTTGTCGCCCAGGCGCAGGCCGACGCGCTTCTTCATCGCGGCGAGGATCGGCATGATGACGATCGATGCCACCAGCAGCCCGACGATGAGGGGCGAGGTCTCCGGGCGCTCGCCCTCGATGAGGCTGCGGATGCCCTCGAAGGTGACGTAGGCGGCGAGGATGAAGAACGTGACGGCGACGAGCTTGAGGGTGATGCGCTCCTTGCGCTCGTCCGCCTCCCCATGGCGCAGGCGGGCAGCCAGGCGCAGACCGACGAGGACCGCGGCGATCGACTCGATGCCCGAGTCGATGCCGAACCCGATCACCGACACGAGGCCGGCGGCGATGCCCGCGGTGATGGCAACGATGCCTTCGATGACGTTGTAGGCGACGGTGAACTGTGCCAGGCGCAGGCCGCGCCTGGTGAGGGTCTCGACCTCGGCCGCGGTCAGCTCAGCCATGCCTGCGTGCCTTCGTTCCGTGGGTTGCGCAGAGGTCGACCTGGTAGCCCGTGGCCTCCAGGAGGAGCTCGGCGGATTCGAGCAGGTCGACGAGCTCGGGATGGGAGAGGGCGTAGAAGGTCTGACGGCCGTCAACGCGGCCCTCGACGAGGCCGCAGTCGCGGAGGCAGGCGACGTGCTCGGAGACCGTCGACTGCGCCAGGCCGAGCTCGACGACGAGGTCGCGGACCCGCGCCTCACCGCCCTGCAGGCGCTTGACGATCATCAAGCGCGCCGGGTCGGCGAGAGAGTGGAACAAGGACACTGCAGCGGTGGGACCCGCGGTGGCTGTAATCGGCATTGGGCGATCATATCGTTAAGCGACGATGAATAGAAGCGGCTCGGTCAGCTCGTCGCCGGCTAGCTAGGCTCGTCGTATGAGGCCACTGCAGGAACGGATCATCGCGGAGCTGTGCGTCAGCCCGACCATCGACCCGGCCGAGCAGGCGCGCCTGCGGATCTCCTTCCTCCAGGACTACCTTCGGGCATCCGGCGCCCGCGGCTTCGTTCTCGGTATCAGTGGCGGCCAGGATTCCTCCCTCGCCGGTCGACTCTGCCAGTTGGCCGTCGAGGAGCTGCGCGGCACCGGGCTCGATGCGGAGCTCCTCGCTGTCCGCCTGCCGTACGGAGTGCAGGCTGATGAGGCCGACGCCCAACTCGCCTTGGACTTCATCCGCCCTGATCGGGTCGCCACGTTCGACATCCAGCCCCCGGTCGACGAGTTCGCCTCCCAGTTCGCCGCCGCCACCGGCGACGCCCTGCTGGATTTCACCAAGGGCAACGTCAAAGCCCGTGCGCGGATGACCGCCCAGTACGCCCTCGCCGGGCAGTCGGGGCTGCTTGTTGTCGGCACGGACCATGCCGCGGAGGCGGTGACGGGGTTCTTCACCAAGTTCGGCGACGGCGGCGCTGACATCACACCACTCACTGGCTTGACCAAACGCCAGGGCCGGGCGCTCCTGGAGGCGTTGGACGCACCCACCCGCCTGTTCACGAAAGAGCCCACCGCCGACCTGCTCGACGCGCAACCCGGCCGGACCGACGAATCAGAACTCGGCGTGACCTACACGCAGATCGACGACTACCTCGAAGGCGTCGAGGTGGATGACGGCGTCGCCGCCGTGATCGAAGCCCGGTTCCTGCAGACCAGGCACAAGCGCGGGCTTCCCGTGACACCGTTCACGCCCTGGTGGCACTGACCGCTCATCACTCGGCCACGCGGAAGGGATGCGCAATTGTCGCGCAATTACCCGCTTGCCGGGTCCTTCGTCGATTAGCTCGTCGGCACGCAGCCGGCCTCTTCGCCGAGATACCTCCTGTCGTCCATGAACCGCACCTCCGATGGTCAAACCCCCAGTGAGGAATCCAACCTTGGGGTGCGGTTCAACCCGCTTCCCACCCGTGTATGCGCCAGCGGCCGGGAACCCGAACAATCTCGATCAGATTCCCGCCGCGCCAGCAGTTGAGAAACCCAACGACAAGATCAGTGGCACAACACGACGGCGAAATCTCACATAGCGCAAGAAAAGTGCTGGTCACATTTCGACGTCAACGACAAGATCGGTGGCACAACGACAAGATCGGTGACAGATGTCAAGAGCATGACGTCGATTCCCCCGATCTCGCTCTCCATGCTCGGCGCTGACGCCTGGGCCGCCTCGCGCGACAGCGTGCCGGTCGGCCGCATCGAGCTTCGCGACGACCGGTTTGTGGTGAAGTCTGCCGACCAGCACCAGATAGGCCGCTACCGGGAGTTCAGTAAGGCACTTGCCGCGCTCGACAGCTACCGCGGCCTCAGCGGCTCGTGGAAGGTGCTGCTGCCGATCACGCTGGTGTTCGGGGCGCTCGCGGTCGGCCTCGCCGTCTTCGGGGTCGAGCTGCTGTTCTAGCTCGACGGAGTAAAGCTCGCCGGCTTTGTGTTCGCTCCAGTGAGGCACCGCACAATGGGTGCATGGTGCATGGGATCGTCCAACGGCTGCGTGACGCTGGCTGCGTCTTCGCCGAAGACGAGGCCGCCGTCATCCTCGCGACCGCGACCACGCCCGACGAGGTCGAGCGCATGGTTGCGCGACGAGTGCAGGGGGCACCGCTCGAGATCGTGGTGGGGTGGGCAGAGCTCGGCGGCATCCGCTTCGCTGTGAAGCCTGGTGTCTTCGTGCCGCGTCGCCGCACCGAGTTTCTGGTGCAGCTGGGTCGCGACCTGTCGCCGGCGGTCGTGCTCGACCTCTGCTGCGGCTCTGGGGCAGTCGGCGCCGCGATCGGCGCCGCAGAGCTGCACGCGACCGACATCGACCCTGTCGCCGTCGAGTGCGCCCGGCTCAATGTCGGCGGCAGTGTCTATCTCGGCGACCTCTTCGACCCGCTGCCTGCCGAGCTCGCCGGCCGCGTCGATCTCATCACCCTCATCGCCCCGTATGTTCCGACGGATGAGATAGAGCTTCTTCCGCGCGAGGCGCGCCTCTACGAACCCGGCTTCACTCTCGACGGGGGAGCCGACGGCCTCGCCATCGTTCGGCGGGTCGCCGCCGAGGCGGCGCGCTGGCTCGCCCCCGGTGGCACGCTGCTGACCGAGGTGAGCGAGCTGCAGGCGCCGACCGCGGTCGCGCTGTTCGAGGCCGGGGGCCTCAGCGCCCACGTCGAGGAGGACGAGGAGCGCTGGGCCACCGTAGTGGTCGCTAGCGCTGCGCCTTCGCGAGGTTCTCGATGAGCTGCTGCGCGTTCTGGCGAACGCCGTAGCCGGGAGTGTCCCGCTCGATGCGCCAGCTCTCGTCGAGCGGGCCAATGTTGACCGTGTCGAAGCCGAACTCGTCGTAGAGGTCGGTGACCAGCTGGGCGGCGTCGTCGAAGTCGCTCGCGGTGGCGAGAGCGCGGCGGTTCTCGGTGCCCGAGGGCGTGCCGTCGGTGGTGAGGTCGCCCGATCCGATGTGGTTGAAGCCCTTGGCCACGCGGCTCTCTGGCAGGTGGGCCTGCAGCAGCGCGCTCGTGGTGGTCTCCTTGTTGTCGAGGGAGGCCACGTGGCCGTCGCGCTCGAAGTAGTAGTTGTTGGTGTCGATCACGACCTTGCCGGCAAGCGGCGCGACGGGGACGTCACGGTAGGCCTTGAGGGGAACGGTCACGACGACGAAGTCGCCCGCTGCAGCCGCTTCTTCAGCCGTGGCAGCCTTGGCCTTCGGCCCGAGCTCCGCGACGAGGTCGCTGAGAGTCGCTGGTCCTCGCGAGTTGCTGATGACGACCTCGTAGCCGTTCGCCACTGCGAGACGGGCCACCTGGCTGCCGATGTTTCCTGCTCCGATGATTCCGATTGTTGTCATGACAGGTCCAACGACATGGTTGGGGAAGATCTTCCCGACACGAGGTTGATTGTCGTGCACACTAGTGCGCGAACCGTAGTAGTGTGCACTCCATGGACACCACACAGCTACTCAAGGGAGTGCTCGATGTCGCCGTGCTCGCGGTCATCCGCGACGACGACGGCTATGGCTACGACATCGTGCGCCGCCTGCGCGCCGCGGGCATCGAGGAGATCGGCGACGCCAGCGTCTACGGCACCCTTCGCCGCCTCTACAGCGCGGGCATGCTCTCGAGCTACGTCGTTCCCTCTGACGGGGGCCCGCACCGCAAGTACTACGGCATCAACGACCAGGGCCGCGCGATGCTCGCCGACCACCGACAGAGCTGGCAGCAGTTCGCGGGAATCATGTCTGGCCTGCTCAGCGAGAAGCGCGGGGCCCGCGTTGTGAAGATTGGGGAGAAAGCATGACAACCACACTGGACTATGAGCAGGTGACCGAGTTCGCCACGGCCGTGCGCCGCGAGCTCTCCGACCTCGGACCCGACATTCTCGACGACCTCACCGACGGGCTGGAGGCCGACCTCGCAGACAAGCTGGACGACGGGCAGCCGCTCGGCGATCCGGCGGGCTATGCCGCAGAGCTGCGCGACGCATCGGGTATCGACCCCCGCGCCCGCGCCGGCTGGCATCTTGACGCGGCTCTCCGCTCGGCCGTCGACGACCTGCGCAGTGAGTTCACCGGATTCATCGGGCGACATGCGTGGGCGGCCGGCGTGATCTCGTTCCTCGTCTCCCTCCGCCCGGTGTGGTGGGTGCTGCGCGCGTGGGCGGTCTTCTACGTCATCACCTCCACGGGCTACCCGCGGAACGAGGTCGGGTTCCTCACCCTCGCCGCGCTCGTCGTGCTCAGCGTGCAGTGGGGGCGTGGCAGGTGGCTGCCCTGGCGGTGGGCGCGGGGTGCACTCGTGGTCGTCAGCATCATTGCCGCGTTTGTGGTGCCGGCGGCGGCATCCAGTCTGTTCTACGCCGTGCAGTTCGAGGAGAACTTCGTTCCGGAGGACTTCATGTCGAGCGGCCTCACCGCCGACGGCCGTACGGTGACGAACATTTTCGCCTATGGGCCCGATGGCAAGCCGCTCAGCGGCGTGCAGCTCTTCGACCAGAACGGCGACCCGCTCGAGGTCGTCTCACCGCAGTGGGGAACCACGAACCTCTACGACGAGACGCTCGGCGACTCCGCTCTGCTGGTGCCGAGCGATGAGGTCGCCGGCCGTCCGGGATGGAACGTGTACCCGCTGCAGTCCGTGCCGAGCGACTCGATCGACTTCGACAACGGAGAGGTCAACTCGTGGGCGAAGCGGTCAGACGTCACGGGGCCGTTTGCCGCGGTGCAGCCGCTGCTCGGCTACGAGGCGCCCGCCGACGACGACGAGTGACCTGAGGTGCGCCTAGTTCCCCTCGCGCCGCCGCGAGGAGGGGAGTTGGGCGCACCCCAATGCGCAACGTCGCTCATTCGCGCCAAACGGTGCGTCGGGTGACCTGCCCATTCACAAGAGGACGCGAGTGAGCGCGCGAACCACGCAAAAGGCCCCTCCACGAAGTGAAGGGGCCTAGCGCGTGAGTGCCTAGAAGAAGTCGGGGCTGGGCGTGGTGGCCTGGCGGATCGACACGTCGGCGTGACGGTCGAAGCGGTAGCCGACGCCGCGCACGGTGCGCACGATGTCTTCGTAGGCGCCGAGCTTGGAGCGCAGGCGACGCACGTGCACGTCGATGGTGCGCTCGTTGGGAATGTCGTCGTCGCCCTCGCCCCAGAGCGCCGCGATGATCTCGTGGCGGTCGATGGTGCGACCCTCGCGCAGCACGAGGTACTGCAGGAGCTCGAACTCCTTGTAGGTGAGCGCGGCGGTCTCGCCGTCGAGCAGCAGGCGCTTGCGCGAGATGTCGATGATGACGCCGCCCTTGACGGGGGTCTCGGGCTCGGGGGCGTTGCGGTGCTTGGCGAGCGCGGCCGGGTCCTGCAGGGCGAGGCGCACGACGTCCACGTCGCGTCCGCCGGCGCCCTGGGGGGCGAGGGCAACGGCGGCGTAGGTCTCCGAGGTCGGCACGAGCTGCGCGGCGAGAGCCTTGAGCTGCGCGACGATCGCACCGAGGTCGGTGCCGGCCTCGAGGGCCTTCAGCTCGTCGACGCCGACGTAGAGCACGAAGCCGCGGGCCTCGGTGCCGGTCGGTACCGCGCGAAGACGGGATCCCGAGGCCGGGGCCTCGGTCACGGGGCGGGGTGCCGCGGCGGCGTAGGCGTCGGGCTGGGCAAGGTCGATGGTTGCAAGCGACATGGGTACTAATCCTTGAGAGTGGTGAAGGACCTCTGATGATGAGGGTTGTGATTCCTTCGGGTTTTTGTTTATCGAGGTGGATCGCAGTCCGTAATGAAAGGAAGGCGATCGGGGATCACACTCAAGGATTGAGAGTGGAGCCCGACAGGGATTTGTCCCTAGGCACACATTCGACAACACATGACGCCAGACGTCCTGACCTCAGCAGAGGCGAGAGCGAACGTCGTGACAGTCATGAGAGCAACTATCGGTCATGAAGCACCGAAAAGTCAAACGCCCCCGTAGAGGCGATCGCCCGCGTCACCGAGTCCGGGCACGATGTAGCCGACCTCGTTGAGCTTCTCGTCGAGTGAGGCGAGCACGAGGGTGACGTCGCGGCCCTCCATCGCGGCCTCGACAGCGGCCACACCCTCGGGCGCGCCGATCAGGCACACCGCGGTGACCTGGCTGATGCCGCGGTCGAAGAGGTAGTTGAGTCCAACGATGAGCGAGCCGCCGGTCGCGAGCATGGGATCGATGATGATCGCCTGACGACCACTGATGTCTTTCGGAAGCCGTTCGGAGTACACGGTGGGCTCGAGCGTCTCCTCGTTGCGCACCATGCCGAGAAAGCCGACCTCGGCGCTGGGCAGCAGGCGCAGCATCCCCTCGAGAAGTCCGAGCCCCGCGCGCAGAATAGGCACGACGAGCGGCAGGGGCTCGCTGAGGCGCTGGCCCGTGGTCGCCGTGACCGGCGTGGTCACCTCGACGGTCTCGGTCTTCAGCTGCTTGGTGGCCTCGTAGCCGATGAGAATGACGAGCTCTTCTGCCAGCGCACGAAAGGTCGCAGAGTTGGTGCGCTCATCACGCAGCAGCGTGATCTTGTGGGCGACGAGAGGGTGATCGGCAACATGGACTCGCATAGGCTCAGGCTATCGTGAACGCCCTATATACCGAGTGGATGCTGCAGGCCCTCGAGAGCGCCAAGCTGGCCTCCGAGCACGGTGACGTTCCGGTCGCGGCCCTCGTGCTCGACGACACCGGTGCCGTCATCGGGTCGGGGCGCAACGAGCGGGAGCTGGTGAACGACCCCACGGCGCACGCCGAGGTGCTCGCCCTGCGCGCGGCAGCACAGCACACCGGCTCCTGGCACCTGGAGAACACGACGCTCGTGGTCACCCTCGAGCCCTGCGCCATGTGCGCCGGGGCGATTCTGCAGGCGCGGGTGCCCGTCGTGGTGTTCGGTGCGTGGGATGAGAAGGCGGGGGCAGCGGGATCCGTCTACGACCTGCTGCGTGACCGCCGGCTGCCGCACCGCGTCGAGGTATTCGCGGGTGTGCTGGCCGAGCAGTCCGAGGCGCTGCTCAAGGGGTTCTTCGCGTCGAAGCGCTAGCCGTCAGTCCGCCGACTTGATCACGATCGCGTCGGTCGTCGGGTGCCCGGCGCCCGGTTCGACATAGACGTCGGGCTCGATGTAGATCACGCGCGCGACGGGAACAGCCTCGCGGATCGCGGCCTCGAGAGTGTTGATCGAGGCCGCGACATCCGCCAGCTTCTTGGTCTTGGCGAAGGCGACCTTGGCGCCGACGAGCAGCTCGTCGGGGCCGAGGTAGAGGGTCTTGATGTGAATGAGCGCCTCGACCTCGGGTCGCGCGTTGATCGCATCGCGGATCCTAGAGAAGTCGCCGGGGTTGGCACCCTCGCCGACGAGCAGGCTCTTCGTCTCGATGCCGAGCACGATGGCGACCAGCACGAGCAGCACGCCGATCGCGATGGTGCCGAGAGCGTCGAAGATCGGGTCACCCGTGAGGATGGTGAGGCCGACACCACTGAGGGCGAGGATCAGGCCGATGAGGGCGGCGAAGTCCTCGAGCAGAACGACGGGCAGCTCTGGCGACTTCGAGTGACGGATGAACGCGACCCAGCCCTGCTTGCCGCGCACGTGGTTCGCCTCTTTGATGGCGGTGCGAAAGGAGAAGCTCTCGGCGATGATGGCGAAGATGAGAACGCCGATCGGAATCCAGACGTTGTCGAGGGGGTGCGGGTCCTGCAGCTTCTCGACGCCCTCGTAGAGCGAGAACACGCCACCGATCGAGAACAGGATGATCGAGACGACGAAGGCGTAGACGAAGCGCTCCCGACCGTAGCCGAAGGGGTGAGCGGCATCCGCCTTCTTGCGGCTCTTGCGACCGCCGAGCAGCAGCAGTCCCTGGTTGCCGGTGTCGGCGAGAGAGTGCACGCTCTCGGCGAGCATCGCGCTCGAGCCGGAGAAGAGGAACGCAACGAACTTCGCCACCGCGATGGAGAGGTTTGCAATGAGTGCCGCAATGATCGCTCTGGTTCCGCCGCCTGTGCTCATGCGCTCAATCCTAGGATGAAGACATGAGCGACACTCTCCCTTCCATTGCGATCATCGGCGCCGGCTCGATGGGTGGTGCGATTCTCAGCGGCCTGCGACGCCACGGCGCGGATGTGCGCATCACCACCCGATCCGCCGCCAGCGCCGAGCGCACCGAGGGCGCGGTGTCGACCGAGCTCGACCCTGAGGCGAATGTCAGGGCGGTCGAGGGCGCCCGCGTCGTGCTCATCGGCGTCAAGCCGCTGATGGTGGGGGATGTGCTGCGGCAGATCGCTCCGGCGCTCGCCGCGGATGCGATCGTCGTCAGCCTCGCCGTCGGGGTGACGACCGCCGCGATGGAGGCCATCGTCAGCGGGTCTGTCGTGCGGTCGATGCCGAACACCCCATCCCTCGTCGGCCGCGGCGTCACGGGAATCTCGGCGGGAAGCAGAGCCACGACCGCTGACCTCGAGATCGTGCGGGCCGTCTTCGAGACCGTCGGCGACGTGCTCGTGGTGCCAGAGAGCCAGCTCGACGCGCTGAGCACGATCAGCGGCTCCGGACCCGCCTACGTATTTCTGCTGATCGAGGAGCTCACCAGAACCGCCCTCGAGCTGGGCTTCAGCGAGCACGAGGCCGCGGTAATGGTGCAGGGCACATTCCGCGGCGCGAGCGAGCTGCTGGCCGCGTCCGAGTCGGACCCCGCGCAGCTGCGGCAGAAGGTCACGAGCCCCAAGGGCACGACAGAGCGGGCCATCGCCGTGCTGCAGGAGGCCGACCTCAGCGGGCTGTTCACGCTGGCCGCGAGAGCAGCCCTCGCGCGCGCAAAGGAACTCGCAGAGAGCGCATAGACCGCTCATAGACCTGGTTGGCACTCTCCTTCTGACACGGAAGGAGCCACCACCATGGCTACAAAGACAAAAGACGCAACGGATGCGCCTGCCGCAGTAATCGACGAAACGGCCGCCGCGCCGGCCGAGCCCGTCACCCCCGCAGATCGGGTCGAGCCCGCCGAGACCCCCACCCGCAACCGCCGGGGCCTCAGGCTCGCGGGCATCATCGCCGGCGCGGTGCTCGCAGCCGGACTGCTCTTCGGGAGCGGTGTGCTGCTCGGAGTGAACCTGCCCGGCGGCGGCGACGGCCGCCCTGGTTTCTCGCAGGGGCAGTTTCCCGGAGGAACGCCTCCGCAGGGCGGTGGACCACAGGGCGGTGGACAGCAGCCTCAGCAGCAGGGCACCGACACCGACACCGATGACAACTAGGTAGTCAGGCTCGCGAACTTCTCGATGTCAGCGGAGTTGCCGCTGACGATGATGAGGTCGTGGTTGGAGATGACGGTCTCAGCGGTCGCATAGGTGAAGTCCTTGCCCGGGGACTTCACCCCGACCACGGTGATGCCGTACTTGGTGCGCACGTGCGAGTCGCCGAGGGCGACACCGCGGATCGGCTTCGGCGGGTACATCTTGACGAGTGCGAAGTCGTCATCGAACTCGATGAAGTCGATCATGCGGCCAGAGACGAGGTGGGCGACGCGTTCGCCCGCCTCGGCCTCCGGGTAGATGACGTGGTTCGCGCCGATGCGCGAGAGGATCTTGCCGTGCGACTGGCTGATGGCCTTCGCCCAGATCTGCGGCACCTTGAGATCGACGAGGTTGGCGGTGATGAGAACCGAGGCCTCGATTGAGGAGCCGACGGCGACGACCGCTATCGAGAAGTCCTGGGCGCCGATCTGCCGCAGGGAGTCGATCTGCCGAGCGTCGGCCTGCACGGCGTGCGTTACCCGCTCCGACCACTTCTGCACGAGGCCGGCATCCTCGTCGACGGCGAGCACCTCGCGATCAAGCCGGTCGAGCTGTCCGGCGGTGGCTGCCCCGAAGCGGCCGAGGCCGATAACGAGAACTGGGGCATTATGTGGAATTCGATCAACCAACGATGGGCCTCTCTTCTGGTCGTCTGAACAGCTGTCTGCTTTGACTCGCCGCGAGTGCTGCGGCAATGGTCACGGTTCCGAGTCGTCCGAGGAACATGGTGATCGCCAGCACGTACTGTGCCGGATCGCTGGCGTTCTGGGTGAATCCGGTCGAGAGTCCGCAGGTGGCGAACGCGCTGATCACGTCGAAGAGCACGAAATCGAGGGGCTCATCGGTGAGTTGCAGCAGAATGATGGTCGCCGCCGCCACGGTGGTTGCTCCCCAGAGCACGACGCTGACAGCGAGCCGAAGCACATCCTGGGGAATCCGGCGGTCGTAGGCCTCCATCTCGTCCTTGCCGCGCGCCTCGGCGAAGGCGGCGAGAAAGAGCACCGCAAGAGTGGTGACCTTGATGCCCCCGGCTGTTGAGGCGGAACCGCCCCCGATGAACATCAGCATGTCGGTGACGAGAAGGCTCGACCCATTGAGCTGCGAGAGATCCACGGTCGCGAAGCCGCCCGATCGAGCCATCGTTGACAGGAAGAGGCTCTGAAGGATGCGTTGTCCGGCATCCATGTCTTTGAAGGTCGCCGGGTTGTCGAACTCGAGAAGAAAGTAGGCGGCGGCCCCGATCACCAGCAGCAGCGCGAAGGTGAGCAGGGTCAGCTTCACGTGGAGAGACCACTTGTGGGGCCGACGCAGGTTGCGAGCGAGCACGAAGATCACGGGAAAGCCGATGGCGCCCAACACCACACCGAGCATCAGTGCGCCGAGAAACCAGACGTCGCCGGCGAAGGGCTCCAAGCCGCTCTCCAGCGGAAGAAAACCGGTGTTCGTGAATGCCATCGCCGAGATATACACGGACTGCCATGCCGCGTCACCTACCGCGAAGCCCGCGAGGAGCATGCGGGGGAAGAGCATGAGGGCGATGACCGCCTCGATCGCCAGCACGCTCACGGCGACGGTGAGCAGCAGGCTGCCCGTGTCGCCCAGCCGCACCGCCTGGCTTTCGGCAATCGGGCCCTTGCGGATTCGCAGGGGGTTGCTGTCACCGGCGGCGAGCAGCTTCTGGCGCAGTCCGAGCCTTCTGCTGATCACCAGCCCGAGGATGGAGGCAAGGGTGAGCACGCCCACACCGCCGATCTCCACTCCCAAGAAGATGATGACGTGTCCGAATGGCGACCAGTAGGTGGCCATGTCGACAGTCGAGAGGCCAGTGACGCAGATCACAGACACGGCACTGAAGAACGCGTCCACCAGGGGCGCTCGCGTGCCCGAGGCCGTGGCGATCGGCAGCGACAGCAGAAGCGTGAAAACGAGAACGAGAGAGCCGAAGACGACAATGGCGAAACGCGCCGGGGTCGCGGCCATGAACTCGTCGACCAGGTCGCGCAGGCGACCGAGGATGCCGATGCGAAGCACAGGCTTGGTGCGCATTCGCCCTCTCCTTGGCAGCCGGTGAAACAGCTTGTCATGGTACTCCCGAACTGCCATAGGTACCCTGTTGCCATGGCCGACATCTTTGACCTGCTCGCCGACGAGACTCGCCGTGAGCTTCTCGTGACCCTGCACGCCACGCGCGTGCAGGGCACGCCGGGCGGCGAGCTGAGCGTCAGCGAGCTCGTGGAGAAGCTGGGACTCAGCCAGCCGACCGTCTCGAAGCACCTGCAGAAGCTGCGCGAGCACGGCCTCGTCACGGTGCGCACCGACGGCCAGCACCACTTCTACAAGCTCGACACCGCGCCGCTGCGCGCCCTGGAGAACTGGCTCGACGACTTCCTCGACGACAGCGAGGTCGACACCACGGATGCCCTCGCCGCGTTCTCTGCCTGGTCGGGCGCCGACCTCGGCGAGACCCTCGGCCGCCGCCTCGCGGACGGCACGCACCAGGCGCGCGCCGCCGCGGCCGACGTGCAGGGCAAGGTAGCGGCGCGACTGCCCAAGATATCGCGCAAGAAGTCGGCAGAACTGGGCGTAGACGGCGACTAACGGCAGCCCCTATATTTACGTTTCAGCACTCCAGTCACATCAGTCACGGGTGCGAATTCCAGCATGGGGGAAGCAATGGCACAGGGTCTCGCCGACGTGCGCTTCCTCACCGTCTCTGAGGTCGCCGACATGATGCGCGTCTCGAACATGACGGTCTACCGTCTCGTGCACTCGGGCGAGCTGCCGGCGATCCGCTTCGGGCGCTCGTTTCGCATCCCAGAGACAGCGGTTCAGGCGGTCATCCAGACCCCTATCGCAGACGTCGGCTGAGAGTGCGGTAGACTCGCCGAGTCCTTTTTTTCCACGGTTCTGCATTCGGACCGTTTTAGGTCCAACCAGCAACCAGTGAGGTACCCATGGGTTCAGTCATCAAGAAGCGCCGTAAGCGTATGGCGAAGAAGAAGCACCGCAAGCTGCTTCGCAAGACGCGTCACCAGCGTCGCAACAAGAAGTAGATCTTCTTACCGAGAGGGCATCACGCTACGGCGTGGTGCCTTTCTTGTTGCCCCGTCGTGACTCACGCGCGTCGCGTTTGACCCGACGTCGCGCGTCACGAATGCTCGACTTGTTGAGCTGCAGCACGTTCCAGTCCTCTGCCTTGGCGTGCTTGGCCAGACTCGCATCCGGGTTGACGACCGTGCGGTTGCCGACGAGCGTCAGCAGCGGAATGTCGTTGCGGCTGTCGGAGTAGGCCCAGCAGTCGGCGAGTGACGCACCCTTGTCCTTCACCAGTTTGGCAGCGGCGATGGCCTTCTCGGGCCCGTGCAGCATATGGCCGATGAGCCGGCCGGTGAAGACACCGTCAACCTGCTCGACCATGGTGCCGAGCGCGCCGGTGAGGCCGAGCCGCCTGGCGATGACCTCGCCCATGAGCAGCGGGGTGGCGCTGATGAGCCAGACCTCGTGGCCCTTGCGCTGGTGCTCGCGGGCGATCTCCAGGGTCTCTGGCCAGATCTTCGGGGCGACGTCTTTCTCGTAGATGTCCTCGGCGAGCTGGCGAAGGTCGGCTTCCCTGTGGCCGCCGATCAACTCGAGGGCACGTTCGCGGGCCGCCGACATGTGCTTGCCGTTCTCGCCCACGGCGAGAAAGCGAAACTGGTGCCAGCTGAAGCGGGCGATGTCGCGCGCGGTGATCAGCCCCTTGCGAAAGGCCCCCTTGCCGAGCTGAAAGACGCTCGCCCCCCGCAGCAGGGTGTTGTCGACATCGAAGAAGGCGATGATCGGGCGATCGGTCGAGGGCAGGGGTACGTCGGTGGACATCGTTCAGACAGCCTATCCACCACTGTCCTAGGCTGGGCGAATGACGGTGCTCACTCTCATCGGCAAGCCCGACTGCCACCTCTGCGAGGATGCCCTCGCCGTGGTTGAGGGCGTGCTTGTCGACTTCGCCGGGGTGACGCTCGAGCAGCGCTCGATCCTCGATGATGCCGAGCTCATGGAGAGGTACGTTGAAGAGATTCCCGTGCTGCTGATTGACGGCAGGGTTCACAACATCTGGCGCGTCAACGAGACCCGCCTGCGCACCGCCCTTGAGGAGGCAGAGCGATGATTCGCCACATTGTCAGCTGGAAGCTCGCGGCAGAGGACGAGGCCGGCAAGGCAACGGCTGCCGCGGAGATCGCCACGGCCCTCACCGGGCTCGTGGGCGTCATCCCCGAGATCGCGACGTTGAGCGTCTCGCGCAACATCGCCTATGCCGACAAGAACCACGATGTGGTTCTCATTGCGGACTTCGAGACGCTCGACGGCCTTGACGCGTACCAGGTTCACCCGGAGCACATCAAGGCCGCCGCCGTCGTGGGCGCGCGGGTCGTGGCCCGCGCCTCCGTGGACTTCGAGGTTTAGGCGGTCAGGTCGACGATCTCGGCGGTCGCCGCGTTCTTCTTGACGGACTCGATGCCGTTCTTGGCGCTGGCCTTCGACTTGTAGCCCTCGGAGCTGGCAATGACCTCGCCGTTGGCGGCCTTGAGGTTGAAGCGGAACTCGCCACCCTTGTCGACAGTTATCTCGAACTTTGCAGCCATCAGGTGGCCCACTTTCTCTCAGATAGACGTGGCCAGATCGACCACGGCTCCACCATAGACCCGGCGGGTTAATCGACCGTAGGAATGGGGCGGGTCGAGAGGGCATCGCGTTCCGCTGCCAGAGAGGCGACCGTTTCGGCCTCGAGGCCCGCAGGCTCGACCCCCTGGAACGGGCTGGCGAGCCCGGTCTTCTTCTCCACCAGCTCGGCGTAGGCAGAGGCTGCCTCGGCGACGCGGGCGGCGGCGCGCTCCGCCTTCTTCAGCGAGACGGCCTGGCCGCCGACCACTTCTGCGTGCTTCTTGAGCGCCTTGGTGAGGTGCTTTCGTGCTTCGTCGATTTTCTTAGACATAGGTGCATCATCCCCTATGAAAGTAAACGGAGGCTAGGGCAGCAGGCGGGTGGGCCCACGGAACAGGTAGGTGGTCTCACGCAGGTTCGGCAGGTGCAGCATGAGCATGAGCACACGGCTCAGCCCCATGCCGAATCCACCGTGCGGCGGCACGCCGTAGCGGAAGAAGTCGAGGTAGAAGTCGAGCTCCTCGGGCTCGAGACCCTTGCCCTTGGCCTGCTCGATGAGCTTCTCGACGCGGTGCTCGCGCTGCGCGCCCGTCGAGATCTCGACGCCGTTGAAGATGAGGTCATAGCTGTTCGTCAGCGAGTCATCGCCCTCGTGACGCATGTGGTAAAACGGGCGGATGCTCGAGGCATAGTCCGTGAGAAAGACGAACTCGTGCCCGTAGGTCTCTTTCGCCCACGCGGCGATCTGTCGCTCGCCCTCGGGGTCCATGTCGTCGTCGTGACGCGGCACCTCGTAGCCACGCTCGGCGACGACCTTCTTGGCCTCGGCGAGCGGGATGCGGGGGAAAGGCAGGGTGGGCACCGTCACCTCGACGCCGAACAGCGCCTCGATCTCGGCCCCGTGCTTGTCTTTGACCGCCTGGAAGCCGGCCACGAGCAGCTCCTCGTGCAGCTTCATGACGTCTTCGTGGCTGTCGATCCAGCTGATCTCCGAGTCGACGCTGGTGAACTCAGTCGCGTGACGCGACGTGAACGAGGGGTCGGCGCGGAAAGCCGGTCCGACCTCGAAGATCTTGCCGAAGCCCGCGGGCTGCGCCATCTGCTTGAAGAACTGCGGGCTCTGCGACAGGTAGGCCTTGGTCTCGAAGTACTCGACCTCGAAGAGCTCTGCCTTCGACTCGCTGGCAGAGGCCATCAGCTTGGGGGTGTGCAGCTCGACGAAGTCGTTCTCGACCCAGTAGGTGCGCCAGGCGTGCTCGAGGGTGGTCTGGATGCGGAAGATGAGTGCGTTCTTCGGAACCCGCAGGTCGAGAAAGCGCCAGTCCATGCGCTTGTCGATGCCAGAGTCGTCGGCGATGGGGGAGTCGAGGGTCGTCTCGGTGGCGAGGGTCAGTCCATCGAGCTTGATCTCGACGCCGCCGAGCTTGACGCGCTCGTCGTGCTTGAGCTCACCGGTTGCGGTGAGGAAGGTGCCGACCATGAGGCTCGAGATGGTGTCGGCGATCGCGTCCTCGAGCGGCGTGCCGTCTTCTGCGAAGGCCTTCGGGTGCACGAGCTGCGTAGCGCCCGACTCGTCGCGCAGCACGACGAACTGCACCTTCTTCTGATCGCGCACGGTGTCGACCCATCCGGAGACGGAGATGGGGCCCTCAGCGGTGGCGGCCAGGTTCTTGATCAGGGTGCGTTCAGTCACGATCCCCGAGTTTAGTTGCGCGTGCTGTGCAGCGGAGGCCGTGCACCTCTACAGAACGTAGAATTACCGGGTGCCAGCAGACCGCCTTCACCTCGTGCGTCACGGCGAGGTCTTCAATCCGGACCGCATCCTCTACGGCCGCCTCGACGGGTACCACCTGTCAGAGCTCGGCAACAAGATGGCGGATGCCGCGGCCGAGTCGATGACCGGCCGGCCCATCACCGCCCTCTATGCCAGCCCGCTGCTGCGCGCGCAGGAGTCGGCCCAGCCGTGGGCTACCCGGTTCAACCTTCCCGTCATAGAAGAACAGCGCATCATCGAGCCCACGAACAAGTTCGAGGGCTCGCGCGGTGTCAACGCCCGCATGATGCTCAACCCGAAGTACTGGGGCTGGATCTACAACCCGTCACTGCCCAGCTGGGGTGAGCCCTTCGCGCAGATCGCCAGCCGCGTCGTGATGGCGATGGATGACGCCTGGGAGGCAGCCGACGGCGGCGAGGTCGTCATGGTCAGCCACCAGTCGCCCATCTGGATGGCCACGCGACGCATCAACGGCCTGCGTCTTCCGCACGACCCGCGCCGGCGTCGCTGCAACCTGTCGAGCATCACGTCGTTCGAGCGCCGCGATGGCGTGTGGGTCGAGGTTGGCTATCAGGATCCTGCACAAGACTTGCTGGCAGCATCCGTCGATCTTGGAGCCGTGTGAAGCGCCTCACTCTTGCAGCCCTCGTGCTGCTCGTTCTCTCTGGCTGTGCCGCCGACCCCCTTGCGCAGCAGTACGAGAGCGGAACGAACCAGAACTACATCAGCGGTGACGGCACGCTCACCGTCATCGCCGTCGAAGACCGCGGCGACCCGATCGTCTTCGAGAGCGAGACGGATGCCGGCGAGCCCGTCTCGAGCGCCGACTACGAGGGCGAGGTGGTCGTTCTCAACTTCTGGTACGCCGCGTGCCCGCCCTGCCGCGTGGAGGCCCCCGACCTCGAGGCACTGCACCAGACCTTCGAGGGCCAGGGCGCCAGCTTTCTCGGTGTGAACGTGCGCGACCAGGCAGAGACGGCCGCGGGCTTCGAGAAGGAGTTCGGCATCACCTACCCCTCGGTGATCGATGCGAACGACGGCAACATGCTGCTCGCCTTCGCGGGCACGGTGGCGCCGAACGCGGTGCCGACGACAATCGTGATCGACAAGCAGGGACGCGTTGCGGCCCGGTTCCTCGGGCTCATCGAGGAGCCCTCGATTCTCAAGACCATCATTCGCGAGACGATCGCCGAGTGAGCATCGACGGGCCCCTCTTCATCGCGATCCCCATCGCCATCGTCGCGGGGCTTGTCTCGTTTCTCTCGCCCTGCATCCTGCCGCTCGTGCCTGGCTACCTCGGCTACGTCGGGGGCGTCACCGGTGCCGACGGGCGACCCGACCGCCGCCGCCTCGTCGTGGGCGTGCTGCTCTTCATCCTCGGCTTCTCGCTGGTCTTCACCCTGACCAACGCTGCCTTCGGGGCACTCGGCATCTGGCTCGTGCGCTGGGACGACCTCATCATCCGCATTGCCGGTGTTCTGGTCATCGCGCTCGGCCTCGTCTTCATCGGCCAGTTCACCTTTCTGCAGCGCACGATCAAGCCGGACTGGGCACCTCGCACCGGGCTGGTCGGGGCGCCGCTGCTCGGCATCGTCTTCGGACTCGGCTGGACCCCATGCCTCGGCCCGACGCTCGCGACGATCACCGCGATGAGCCTGAGCAGCGGCTCGGTGGTGCAGAGCGTGGTGCTCGGCATCGCCTACTCGCTCGGGCTGGGCATCCCCTTTCTGCTGATTGCCCTCGGGTTCGGCTGGGTGACGACCAGCGTCGCCTGGGCCAAGCGCCACATCCGTGTCATCAACATCGTGGGCGGCGCGATTCTCGTTCTTATCGGAGTGCTTATGGTCTCGGGTCTCTGGTCTCTGCTGATGAGCGCGTTGGGGGTGTGGATCCTTGAGTTCGTCCCGGCCCTCTGACCACTACGACAGCCCCGCGCCGATCGCGCAGCCGAAGCTCGACTTCGTTGGGTACCTGCGCTTCTTCTGGCGCCAGCTGACGAGCATGCGCACCGCGCTGTTCCTCCTCCTCCTCCTTGCCTTTGCGGCTATTCCCGGATCGCTCGTGCCGCAGCGCACCTCCGACCCGAACGGCGTCGCGCAGTTCAAGTTCGAGAATCCCGAGCTCTTCAAGGTGCTCGACTGGTTCCAGGTATTCAGCACCTACAGCTCGGTGTGGTTCTCGGCGATCTACCTTCTGCTCTTCATCTCGCTCATCGGCTGCGTCATTCCGCGCACCCGCCACCACTACCTCGCCCTGCGCGCACGGCCGCCGAAGACTCCGGCTCGCCTGGAGCGCCTCGCCGCCTTCACCAGCGTCGAGACCGAGGCGGATGCCGCGACCGCGATCGAGACTGCCACCGCCCTTCTGAAGAAGCAGGGGTACCGCACCGAGGTCTACGGCGACTCCGTCAGCGCGGAGCGCGGCTACCTTCGCGAGACCGGCAACCTCGTCTTTCACACCGCGCTCATCGGCGTGCTCGTCACCGTGGGCATCGGCGGTGGCTTCGGCTACACCGGCCAGCGCGTCGTCGTCGAGGGCCAGAAGTTCGTCAACGTGCTCGGTGACTACGACTCCTTCAACCCTGGGCGCTTCTTCTCGAGCGACTCGCTCGCGCCCTTCCGCATCGCCCTCGACGACTTCAGCGTGAAGTACGAGCTCGAGAACACGGATGCGATCGGGCAGGCCACCAACTTCGTCGCGTCGGTGACGACGACCCAGTCGGGCTCCGACCCGCAGCAGGCTGACATCAGGGTCAACGAGCCGCTAGAGATCGGCGGGTCACAGGTCTACCTGCTCGGCAACGGCTATGCGCCGGTCATCACCGTGCGCGACCCAGACGGCAACGTCGTCTGGACCGACTCTGTGCCCTTCCTTCCGCAGGACGCCAACCTCACTTCCATCGGCGTCGTCAAGGTGCCGGACGGCCTGGCCGAGCAGGTGGGAATCGTCGGCTTCCTCTACCCCACGGCCGCCGAGCTCTCGACGGGAGCCCTCGCCTCTGGCTACCCCGACCTGCTCAACCCCGTGCTGCAGCTCAGCGTCTACACCGGCGACCTCGGTCTCGACGCGGGTGTTCCGCGTTCGGTCTACGTGCTCGACACGGGGTCGATGACGCTGCAGGCGGGGCGCAACGGGCCGGAGCCCGCGCTGCAGCTCGAGGTCGGCGATACCGTCGACCTGCCGAACGGGCTGGGCACCATCGAGCTCAGCGAGGTCAAGCGCTTCGCGTCCTTCGACATCCACCATGACCCGTCGCAGCTGTGGGTGCTCTTCTTCGCCCTGCTCGTCGTGGCGGGGCTGCTGACCAGCCTCTTCATTCCGCGCCGGCGCGTGTGGGTGAAAGTCGCGGGGTCCAGCATCGAGTACGCGGGTCTTGCCCGCGGCGAGGATCCGACGCTCGAGGCTGCCGTCGCGGATCTCGCGCAGAAGCACACCGAGGCGCTCTCGCTTAGGCTGAAGCAGTGACCCAGACCCTCGTGTCCTTCTCGCTCATCGCGGTCTACTCGGCGATGGCCGTCTACACGCTCGCCTTCATCTTCTTCACCGTCGATCTCGCGAAGCGCTCCGCGGTGACCCCGGCTGTGGCCGAGGCGGCCGTGACCAGGTCCAGCGCGGCCGGGCGCGCCACCGCACTGCTCGAGAAGGTCGTCACCGAGGCGCCCGCCGCCGGTCGCAGCCGCGCCCTGAAGACGGCGATGGCGCTGACCGTTGTCGGCTGGGCGCTGCACGCCGCGGCCGCCCTGCTGCGTGGTCTCGCCGCCGGTCGGGTGCCGTGGGCCAACATGTTCGAGTTCTCGCTCACCGCGACCGCGATCATCGTCGGTGTCTTCCTGCTCGTGCAGCTCTGGCAGGACCTGCGCTTTCTCGGCGCATACATCGTCGGCTTCTCGCTGATCCTGCTCGGCCTTGCCACCGTCAACTTCTACGTTGACGTGATTCCGCTGCCCGACGCGCTGCAGTCGGCCTGGCTCGTCATCCACGTGTTTGTCGCCGTGCTAGGCACCGCGTTCTTCGCCCTCGGTGCCGGGCTCTCGATCACCCAGCTGCTGCAGGCGCGGCGCGAGGCGGGGCGTGGAGGCCCCGGGTTCCTTGCCACCCTGCCGTCGGCCGAGAAGCTCGAGAACCTCGCCTACCGCGTCATTCTCATCGGCTTCGTCTTCTGGACCTTCACCCTCATCGCCGGCGCGGTGTGGGCAGAGCGAGCCTGGGGCCGCTACTGGGGATGGGACACCAAGGAGGTCTGGACCTTCATCATCTGGACCATCTTCGCTGGCTACATCCACGCCCGTGCCACCCGCGGCTGGCGCGGCTCGCGCTCTGCTGTTCTGGCGATCATTGGCTTCTCTGCGGTCATGTTCAACTTCACCGTGGTCAACCTCTTCTTCAAGGGACTGCACGCCTACTCGGGTCTGTAAACCCAACGAAAACGAGACAAAACGGCCGTTATCACTTACGGTGGATCAAGTCCGTCTATTCGTAACTGTTCGTGAACGGTGCATTTTCCATCAATGCACGCGCGTCACCGTGTGAGGATCCACCCGTTGCTACCCAAGTTCTTGAGCAAGAAAAGCTCTGCCGTCGAACTCCCCACTGAGGTGCCCGCCCAGGTTGTGGTCGTAGTTCGCCCCGCTGTTCAGAAGCGCCCGATTCACCAGCGCGTCTTCGGTCTCTTCACCTTCATCATGATCCCCGGCTTTCTGCTGGCCACCTCGATTCCCGCGCTCGCGGCAGGCACCAACGCCTTCGGCGACGACGCTGCCGTGACCCTTGCGGCGCCCAAGCTCAACACCGAGGGCCAGTCGGTCTCCGTCACCACGGGAGCCGCGACGACGGTTGCCCGCAGCGCCTTCACCGCCGACACCCACGCCCAGATCGTCGCGCGCCAGGCCGCACAGGCCCGTGCCGGTGCCTACAGCACCGTCGGGCCGCAGCAGGCCGGTGACGACTACCCGTGGCGCGCGTCCGGTGGCGGGCTCTCGCCCCTCGGCTACGTGACCCGCCAGTGCACCGACTTCGTCGCGTGGCGCATCAACCGCGACCACGGCACCACCGGCCCCTACGCCTACGTCTGGGCGAACATGACCCCGAACGGCGGCTCCGCCTCGCGGTGGGCGTCGGCGTGGAACGCCAACGGCTGGCAGACCAGCAACACCCCCGTCACCGGTGCGGTTGCGTGGTTCAACGGCAACCACGTCGCCTACGTGAAGAGCGTCAACGGCGATGGAACCGTGAACCTCGAGGAGTACAACTGGAACGGATCGGCGGCCTACCACACGCGCACGATCGCAGCGTCTGAGGTCGGGCTCTTCCTGTATCCGCCCCCCTGAGTTCATTAGAGGCTGAGTTCAGCTCTCCAAGAGGTCATAGCAGCGCCGGAGTCGCGCGAGCCACCAGGCTTGCCGCTCCGGCGCTGCTGTGTTCTGCTCGAGCAGCCGCGGGGCTGGGGTGACGCGGCGCACCGCGATCTGTCCGTTCTCTGGCAGGGGACGGTCATCCGTCACGTCGTCGACGAAGAGGGCGGATGTCGCGAGCCCGCAGTCGAACTCGAGCTGCGGCAGTGAGGCGGCGAGCTGCAGCCCCATGCTGAGGCCGACCGCGGTGTCGAGGGCGCTCGACACGACGACGGGCAGCCCCGCCTCGGAGGCGATGGCCAGTGCCGCGTGCACCCCGCCGAGCGGCTGCACCTTGACGACGAGCACGTCGGCCGCGCCGGCCCGCGCGACCGCGAGAGGGTCTGCGGCCTTGCGCACCGACTCGTCGGCGGCGATCGGGATGCCCATGTACTTCACGCGCTGCCGCAGCTCGAAGAGCTCGTCGACGGTCGCGCAGGGCTGCTCCACGTACTCGAGGTCGTAGCGGGCGAGGGCGTGGATCGCGTGCTCGGCCTCGTCGACGTTCCAGCCGCCGTTGGCGTCGATGCGGATGCGGCCCTCTGGCCCCAGGTAGTCGCGAACGGCTGCGACGCGGGCGACGTCGTCCGCGAGCACCTGCCCGGGCTCGGCGACCTTGACCTTGACCGTGCGGCACGCGCCGAACCGCTGCAGCACGACCGCAACCTGATCGGGGCCCACCGCCGGCAGCGTCGCGTTGACGGGGATGCTCTGCCGCAGGGCCGGCGGTGCATCGCGCCATCCGAAGTCGATCGCCGCCCGCAGCCAGGCGGCCGCCTCGTCGTCGGCGTACTCGGTGAAGGGCGAGAACTCGGTCCAGCCATTCGGCCCTTCGAGAAGCAGCGCCTCGCGGCTGGTGACGCCGCGGAATCGGGTGTGCAGGGGCAGGTCGACCACGCGCGTCGTTGCGAGCAGTTCGGTGAGGGAGGGGAGCATAGGCCCAGTCTCGCAATATCGTGAGGCTATGGCACGGCAGTCACGCGGAATCGAGGTCTTCGGCCGCGGTGCGACGGTCGTGGAGTTCGGCCCGCGCGAGCGCACCCCGCGCACGCCCGCGCTCGGCGCGGGAGCGGTGCTGCTGGCGGTGATGGCGGTCGCGGCGCTGACCGCGGCCCTCATCGAGCGCAGCGAGCTCTTCACGTGGATCGCCCTCGGGGCCAGCGCGGCCGCGGTTCTCGCCGGTCTGGCGGCGCTGCTGACCGGCCGGGGCCGTATGCCGGGGCTGATCGCCGTGGCTGTCGGGGGTCTCGCCAATCCGTGGGTTCTGTCGATCGTGCTCGCCTGGGCGGCGGGCTTCGTAGAGTAGCCCTATGGCACAGGAGACCCTCGAGCAGACGCAGCGACGACTCGGGCTCTCCACCGGCCCGGTGACCAACGCCCGCACCGCGCGGCAGTTCAGCGCGCAGGTGGTGCCGACGCAGAAGCCGCTCAACGCGCGGGGAGCCCTGCGTACGTGGGCGGTGGTGGGTGGAGTTGTCGCACTCGGCATCCTCGGCTTCAACGTCGTTCAGGGTCTTGCCGAGGGTGGCGTCGTCGGTGACAAGTGGACGACCTACCCCGGAAGCTACTTCGTGTCGACCGACGAGGTGCTCGACGGCCCGTCGCTCGAAGAGTCAATGGCCGACGGCGATGGCGTAATCGAGCAGCTGCAGGCCGAGCTTGCTGCCTACGGATTCGAGTGGAGCGTCAGCTCGCCGGGCAGCAGCTACCTCTCAAGCAACGGCTATGGCGGTGACTCCATGCTCTACAGCTACTCGAGTGACATCCTCGTGGGGTCGACAACTCGTGACGACCCGCAGGCGCGGGAAGACATCATCGCGATCTTCGACACCGTGATGTCGTCGCGACCAGAGACCACCGTCGTCTTCAGCAACGACGAGATCGACGGCGAGGACGCCGTCTACTTCTTCGGCTCTGAGAACCGTGACCAGCAGGCCCTCTGGTCGGCCTGGACCTACACCGATGCCTTCAACGGCCTCGCGGTCGACATCGACGTCTTCGACAGCACGGTGCCGACAGAAGACGACTTCGGATCCACCTACTGGGTCGAGCAGGACGCGAGCGGCACACTCTTTGTTCGGCTGCGCACCTCGGCGAGCAACCTGCTCTCTGAAGACGACCGCGCCGCATTCATCGCGGCGGTCGAGCCCTACGAAGACGAGACCAAGCCCGACTACCGCGGTTAGGCTTGCCGCATGGCCGACCCGGTATCCGAGCTGTTCGATCCCTCCCTGTGGACGGAGGTCGAGGGCTTCACGGAGCTGGTCGACCTCACCTACCACCACGACGTGGCCGGTCGAGTGGCCCGCATCGCCTTCAACCGACCCGAGGTGCGCAACGCCTTTCGCCCGCAGACCGTCGACGAGCTCTACCGCGCGCTCGATGACGCCCGGCAGAACCCGCGCATCGGCGTCGTGCTGCTCACCGGCAACGGGCCGAGCCCGAAAGACGGTGGATGGGCCTTCTGCTCTGGCGGTGACCAGCGCATCCGTGGGCGTGACGGCTACCAGTACGCGGACGGGTCCACGGGTCCTGGCAGGCTGCACATCCTGGAGGTGCAGCGCCTCATCCGCTTCATGCCGAAGGTGGTCATCGCCGTCGTTCCCGGCTGGGCTGCCGGTGGGGGCCACTCGCTGCACGTGGTCTGCGACCTGACCATCGCCAGCGCGGAGCACGGACGCTTCAAGCAGACGGATGCCGACGTCGGCTCCTTCGACGCCGGCTACGGCAGCGCCTACTTCGCGAAGCAGGTCGGGCAGAAGTTCGCGCGCGAGGTCTTCTTTCTCGCTCGGGAGTACGACGCTGCCCGAGCCATGCAGATGGGCGCCGTCAACGCGGTGGTGCCGCACGAGCGCCTGGAGGCGGAGGCCTACGACTGGGCGCAGACCATTCTCACGAAGTCGCCGACCGCCATTCGCATGCTCAAGTTCGCGATGAACGCCGTCGACGAGGGAATCGTGGGCCAGCAGCTGTTCGCCGGTGAGGCGACCCGGCTTGCCTACAGCACCGATGAGGCGGTTGAGGGGCGCGATGCGTTCCTCGAGAAGCGGGAGCCGGACTGGTCGCCGTACCCGTGGCAGTACTGAGCGGATTGCGTCTGTCGGCATCCGGTCTCGACAGGCTCGACTCGCTCTAGTGGTCAGAGGTGCGTGACCTCTGCACCCTCGTGCGTGACGACGACGCGGCGGTACTCGCCGCCCTCCTCGACGACAATGGTGGCCAGCTCGTCGCGGTCGTTCGGGCTGAGTCGCGCCGTGATGGCGCCATCCGCGGTCGAGGTCAGCTGCTCGAGGAGGGCCGCCTCGACCAGGTCGCGCTCGCCGTCGACGAGCTCGCTGCCACGGTCGTCGAGCAGAACCACGGTGAGACCGCGCTCCCGCGCCTCACGGGTGGCCTCGGCGATGCGCTCGCTGCTGAACCCGCTGGCGCGAATCCCGTCGCGCAGCGTCGCCTCAAGAAGCCGAAAGTGCTGCTGCTCGTCTTCGCTGAGCGGCTCGGGCTGCAGAATGCGCTCGAGAGCCGGACGGGCGTCGCGCTCGAGCCGTGCGTTCTGGGCGGCTCGCTCGCGGGTGGCCGCCGCGCTCGCCGCCGCGACCGTCGTGCGGGTCAGCTGGTTCGACTGGATCGAGGTGATGGTCTGGCTCGAGCGCCGCAGCACCAGCGCGAACAGTGTGCCGATGAGCAGGGTGCCCGACTGCCGGGCGACGTCGTTGATCACCATGAGAGTGTTCTGCTCGGAGAAGACACCGGTGACAATCGAGACCGCGGCAAGAAGGCCGAACCCGATCCACGCCCATCCACGGCGGCCGCGCAGAGCCAGCACGAAGAGCAGGAAGGTCATCGCGCCGAGCGGCCAGGTGACGTAGCCGGGGTTCTCGACATCCGCGATGTTCCAACACGAGATGGCGGTCACGACGGCGACGATCGAGACGATCGCGATGGTGCTCGCCATCCCGAAGGGATCGCGGTCGGGGCGGGCGAGAATGCCGAGGGCGATCCAGAGCAGCACGAGACTGACGATGGCCAGCACCGGCACGAGCGTGCCGCGCAGGTTGAGCAGGGCGACAATGGTCGTGCCCATGCCGTAGAAGGCCAGCACGATGCGCCCGGCCCAGTCGTTGAGCCGCACAATCGAGCTGACGTCGGAGCTCACTCGGCTGCCCCGTCTGCGGGCGGCGTCCAGGTGAGCCGCACCGTCGTGCCCGCGCCCTTGGTGGACTGCACCTCGGCGTGGCCGCCCGGTTGTGAGTTGACCCGCTGCAGAATGCTCAGCCGCACGCCAAGACGATCGATTCCGACGCGCCGGGGGTTGAAGCCCCGGCCGTCGTCGCTGACCACGATCTCGATGGTGGAGTTCTCAATCGTCGCCCGCACCTCGCGCTGCACCGGGCGTCCGTCGGCCCACACCCCGTGCCGAACGCTGTTGCGCATTGCCTCGGTGGTTGCCTCGGCCAGCGCATCGGCCGCTTCGACGGGTATCTGCAGGTCGCCCTCGCCGGTGAGGGTGAGGGCACTGCGCAGCGGAACCTTCGCCGCCTTCGCCGCCGTTCGAAGCTGCGCCTCGAGCTCGGCGACGGTGAGGTAGCTCGACACCGGGAGGTCGAGGCGAAACTGGTCCATCTTCTCAAGGGTGCTCTGCGCACTGCGGCGGGTGATCTCGCTCGGCGTCGCGCCGTCCTGCGAGGCGGCGAGCAGGGTGGCAAGCACATCGTCATGGGTGAAGGCGTGATAGCGGGTGCGCTGGCGCTCGAGGGTCTCGTTCGCGGCGGTCTCTGCGGCGGAGTCCTGGGCGAGCAGCGCCGCGGCATCCTGCTCGCGACCGGCTTTGAGCACGAGCTGCAGCAGCGCCATGAAGAAGCCGCTGATCAGCACGATCATGACGGAATCCTGAAAGGCGATGGATGCGTCCCCGCCGCCGTAGGCGACGAACCGCACGAAGCCGCTCAGGGTGGCCATCGAGAACAGGTAGATCCACGCGCTGAGAAAGGGCAGCGCGACCGCGGCCATGCAGGTCGCCACGGTGATGATGTTGATGATCCAGGGAATCTCGTTGTCCGGCAGCGTCGGCGTGGTCATCGCCGGAACCCAGAAGGCGAGAAAGAGCACGGCGAGGGCGCTGTGCGCGCCGGCGAAGGCTCGCAGCAGGGCGGGCGGAACCTGAAACGAGATGACGACCAGCACGAGCGGCAGTCCGCAGAAGACCGCGACGACAGTGATCGCGTACACCTGGTCGAGGTAGGCGAACTGCTCGATGATGGCCGGAAGGCCCAGCAGGGTGAAGACGACGCTGCCGATGCCGATCGACAGAATGAGGCTGCGCACCGAGCGGTCGAAGGCGCTGCGCATCACCATGCGCGCCCGCCCGTCATCTGCTCCACGATTCCCAAGCGTTGCATAGTTTCGCCGCACCTGAACTGCAAATTCTCGCTGGCTACGCTGGGGGGATGACGAGGCAGCTGGTGCAGGCGAGCGCGCGCGAGTTCGGCCGCGCCCTGCGGGCCGCGCTCGCCGGCTCGGGCCCCGCGATCTTCGCCGGGGAGGGGGCGGCCGAATCCGAGAGCTTTCTCGGCGGGCCGGGCCAGTGGCTGCTCGCGCTGCCGCAGACCTACATCGCCGGTATCGGCGTTCTGGTGCGCTCGCTCGCGGCCGACACCGTGCCGGTCGTCATGGATCCGGTCGGGTTCACCGCAGCGCGCTTCGTCGAGGCGGCCGGTCAGCTCGACGCGGCGCTGCGGTTCACCTCGCTGGTTCCGGCGCAGCTGCAGCGACTGCTCGACGCCCCGGAGGCGCACGCGGCGCTGCGGCGCTTCGATCGCATCCTCGTGGGCGGGCAGGCGACACCCGTGCCCTTGCTCGAACGCGCTGCAGAGCTCGGCGTGCAGCTCACCCGCACCTACGGCTCGAGCGAGACCGCGGGCGGCTGCGTCTATGACGGGGTGCCGGTCGGCGCGACCCAGCTGCGGCTCTCTGCGGGTCAGATCGAGATCGCTGGACCTACCCTCGCCGAGGGCTACCTTCTCGACCCCGAACGCACCGATGCGGCCTTCATCGATGACGCCTCCGGGCGCTGGTTCCGCACCGGCGACGCGGGCACCATCTCCGACGGCGTGCTCAGCGTGACCGGCCGCCTCGACGACGTCATCGTCTCGGGTGGGGTGAAGGTGTCGCTCGGCGAGCTCGAGCGCTTCGTGCGCAACGAGACGACACTGACGGATGCCGTGGTGCTGCCCGCAGACGACGCCCGCTGGGGACAGGTGCCGGTGGTGGTCTCGACGAGGGACATGCCGCTCGATGCGCTGCGCTCGGCCGCGAGTGCGGCGCTGGGCGTCGCCGCGGCGCCGGCCCGTCTCGTGGTGGTGCCCAGCATCCCCCTGCTTGCCTCGGGAAAGCCCGATCGGCTCGCGCTGCGCGCGGCGGTCGGTGGTTAGACTCCTCAGCGTGACCCCACCTAAGCCGCAGCGCATCGACCCGAAGAAGCTTCCCGCGAAGGGTGGCTCGAAGAGCGGTCGCCCCGGCGGGCGCCCCCCGGGGGCGCCGGTCGTACGCAAGGCCACGGCCCGTGACTGGATCGCCGGAGCGCGCCTGCGCACGCTTCCGCTGGCCATCGCCCCGGTCGCACTCGGCACCGCCGCCGCCTACTCGCCCGATGAGGGCTGGCACTGGGTGCGCGCGCTGCTCGCGCTCGCGGTCGCGGTCGGCCTGCAGATCGGCGTCAACTACGCCAACGACTACTCGGACGGCGTGCGCGGCACCGACTCGCGCCGCGTCGGGCCCGCCCGCCTGACCGGCTCTGGGGCCGCCAAGCCGCGTGCCGTGCTCACCGTCGCCCTCGTCTTCTTCGCCCTCGCCGCGCTTGCCGGCGTCGCCCTCGTCGTGCTCAGCCAGCAGTGGATCCTGCTCGCCGTCGGAGCGGTCTGCATCGTCGCCGCGTGGTTCTACACCGGCGGCAAGCGCCCCTACGGCTACTACGGCTTCGGCGAGCTCTTCGTCTTCGTCTTCTTCGGCCTCGTCGCGACCGTCGGCACGACCTTCACGCAGATCGGCTCCGTGCCGCTCGTCGCGTGGGTGGCCGGTGTTGCCATCGGACTTCTCGCCTGCGCGACGCTAATGATCAACAACATCCGTGACCGCGAGCAGGACAAGCTCGCCGGCAAGCGCACCCTCGCCGTGCTCATCGGCGACCTGCCGTCGCGCATCGTCTACGCGGTGCTTGTCGCGGTGCCGTTCTTGATCCTGATCTTCTTCACGTTCCTCTACGACAAGGCGGGCTACGTGTTCTTCGCTCTGCTCGCGGCCGGCCCGGCAATTCTCATCGGGGTCATGGGCACCACGGCGGCGGATCGCATCCTCGCGCTGCAGCTCACAACGCTGACAGCGTTCCTATACGGCGTGGGGCTCGCGCTGGCAATCGTCTTCTAGCTCACGAGGTGCCGCAGCCCCGATCGGTCTGAAGTGGCACGAATTGCGGGTCTGAGGGCTCTTTGCGAGGCGCGATCCGCCGATCGTGACACTTCGAGGGCTGACGGGGCCGTGGGGCGCGGGGATTAGCTCTCGGCGTCCTCGTCCGACTGCGCCGTCTTCGGCTTCGCGCCGAGCGAGGTGATGGCAGCATCGCGCTGCCGGCGGAAGAACAGGTACGAGATCGTCAGGCCGAGCACGGCCGCGACCAGGGCTGACAGCCACGGAGTGATCGAGAAGACGCCGTAGAGCAGGGCGAAGGTGGCGGCGAAGATGCCGATGCGAATCAGCGTGTAGACGACCCAGGGTTTCACCCGCTCAGTCTAGGTTGAGCTGCGCCGCGTAGAATCTGGGCATGACCAGAGTCCTCGTGATCGGCATCGTCATCGCGGTGGCGCTCAGCATCTTCACCTTCATCGACATCGCCCTCACCGAGGGAAAGCGCGTGCGAGGGGTGCCCAAGGGCTTCTGGTTCTTCATCGCGCTCATTCCCTTCCTCGGCATCCTGCTGTGGTTCCTCGTCGGCAAGGAGCCCTTCAAGGAGAACCGCGTCACGATTGCCCCCGATGACGACCCCACCTTCT
>JBIIAR010000096.1:0-8015 GCA_044239765.1 Microbacteriaceae bacterium | reverse complement strand
TCCCCAACTCCGACGGGGCGTTCAGCCTGCTCGTCGCCGAGATCGACCCGGCCACGCGCGCCTCCGTCGAGGCCGCGCTCACCGCCGAAGGGTTCAGCTCCGTGGAGATGGGCACGCTGACCGCCCGCGAGAACGGGCGCGAGGGCGAGGTCGGCTACGAGGCGGAGACGCACCTGTTCACTGGCAGCGTGTGGATCCTCGCCGACGACGGCGACCTGTCCGTCTCTGGGATCGTGGCCGGCTCCGCGCTCGACGCGCTGCGGTCCGCGAACCCGACGCTGGGGCTCTGACCCCTGGCGCACGAGATGTGAATCCGCGTCAACCGGATCCGTGCTGTCATGCGTCGCAGTAGAAGAGCCGAACTCAACCGAGTGTTGCGGCCCCCTGAGAGCCAAGGAAACGCAGATGAAACGAGTAAGTGCCACCTCCACGACCGCATTCCTGATCTCGGCAGCGTTGGTTTCAGCGCTCTCCGGGTGTTCTCTTGCGGTCACCGTCCCGTCGGCTGACAGCACCTCCACCGACTCGACGACCCCGCCCGCCGTGGCCGAGACATCTGCGCCGCCCGCCGAGCCCGCGGCGCTGAGCATTCCCGGCTGCGACAGCCTGCTTACCCTCGACCAGGCGAAGTCACTGCAGGGCCCGACGACGGTGTTCTTGGGCGCGAGCCCGGCGAACGAGTACTCACCGTGGTTCGAGGTGCCTGCCGTCACGACGGCGATCTCGGGCGTAACCGCGGGCCAGTCGTGCTGGTGGGGCATCCCCAACTCCGACGGCTCCTTCTATGTGCTCGTGACAGAGATCGACGCCGCAACGCGCGCGTCGGTCGAGTCGGCGTTGGCCGCTGAGGGCTACGCCTCGGTAGTGGTCGGCTCGCGCACCGTGCACAGCAAGGAAGGTGACGCGGATTTCATCTACAGGGGCGAAGTGCACCAGTTCTCCGGTGACCTGTGGATTCTCTCCGACGGCGCCAACCTCGCCATCTCCGGTGTCGCCGCTGACACGGCGTTCGCTGCGATTCAGGCGGCCAACCCGACCCTCGGACTGTAAGCGCGGGGGCCGGCAGAGAGCAATCTCTGGCGGCCCCACGAGCCGTCTCTCTTGGTAGGGCGGACGGGACTTGAACCCGTGACCGACGGATTATGAGTCCGCTGCTCTAACCAGCTGAGCTACCGCCCCGAACGGCCGAGGCCGCGAGATTCAGGATACCGACTCGTCGGGCACACTCTCGTCAGAACGGCCGAGCCCGAGCGCCTTCTTGAGCGCGGCCCGCTTGGCGCCCTTCACCCGCGGCTGAAAGTCGCCGACGATCATGTCCTCAGCCACCTTCTCGCCACGGTAGAGCGACTCGAAGATGTCGAGGGTGCGGTCAATGTCATGTGCCTCGACGATGCGCAGGCTCTCGCGCTTGAACTCGTCGAGCTTCGACTGCTCCATGGTGAGGATGTCGGTGAGGCGGCGGGCAAGCTCGTCGACATCTCCCGGTTCGAAGAGGTAGCCGTTCTGCTTGTGGTGCACGAGGTGCGGCAGTGCCATGGCGTTGGCGGCGACGATCGGCAGCCCCGATGCCATCGCCTCAAGGGTTGCGATGCTCTGCAGCTCTGCGATGGAGGGCATGGCGAAAACGGCCGCACTCGTCAGCGTCTTGCGCAGCACCTCATCCGACACGTATCCGGTGATGGTAACGCGGTCGCTGACGCCGAGCTGGCTGGCGAGGGTGCGCAGGTGCCCCTCCTCCTCGCCGTGGCCGACGAGAACGAGCTTCGCCCTGAGGGCCGGATCGAGCTTGGCGAAGGCGCGCACGAGCTTGTCGATCTGCTTCTCGCCGGTGATGCGGCCGACGAAGACGATCGTATTGTCGGTGCGCGGCTCGAAGCTCGGCGTGTAGTCGTCGGCCTTGATTCCGCACGAGATGGCAAGAACCGGGTGGATGTTGATGGCCTTCTCGAGAAAGTCCGCCGCCTTGCGCGTCGGCGACGTCACCGCCTCGGCCCGCACGAACGAGCGATACGCCGCCGCCCACGCCTGCCGAATCGCAAAGGAGTAGATGAACTTCGGCAGCTTCGTGTGCTCGAGCAGGTTCTCAGGCATGAAGTGGTTGGTGCCGATGAGGCGGATTCCGCGCTCGACGGCTCCCTTCGACAGGCCGCGGCCGGTGACGATGTGCGACTGAAAGTGCACGACGTCAGGTTTGACCTCGTCGAGAATGCGCGCCGCATTCTTCTCGATGTGCCACGGCAGCGCGTAGCGAAGCCACGGATGCGGGTACCAGCGCCAGCTCTTCAGGCGGTGGGCGGTCATCTTCTCGCCCTCGACCGTCTCTTGCCAGGTGCCGTGCTTGCGGTCGGCAGCGGGGGCGACGATGTGCACATCGTGGCCGCGGCGAACGAGCCCCGCGGCGAGACGGGCGGTGAAGATGGCGGCGCCGTTGATGTCAGGCAGAAAAGTGTCGGCGCCGATGAGAATTCTCAGCGGCTGTGACGTAGGACTGTCGGGCAATGAGGCTTTCCTCGCGCTCTGCGCCGGGCAGATATCACCGGCGGTATGAGCTTCTGATTCTACCTAGTGCTGGGTCTGGGGGTGGTTTTTCGCGAGCATCAACACGCCGTAGATCGCAATGGCTCCAGCGACGAGGAAGGCGAAGATCGCCCACAGCGGGGCGTGCGAGGCCTCGCCGAGCACGATGATTCCGATCGCGATGGCGACCAGCGGGTCAATGACGGTCAATCCGGCGACGACGAGGTCGGGGGGTCCGTTCGAGTAGGCGGACTGCACGAAGTACGAGCCCAGCAGCGCTGCCACGAGCAGGCCGACGAGGCACAGCACCGTGAGCACGTCTTCGGGGGCGAGCTGGAAGCCGGCGAACGAGAGCGTCTTGATGCGGTCGATGACGACCTTGGCCAGGGTGGCGACGAAGCCGAACAGCACGCCGGCGCCGACCACGTAGAAGAGGGGCGTGAAGTGCTTGCGCAGCAGGGCGAAGGCAACTGCGAAGGCGATGAGCACGACGGCCAGAATGATCAGCACGGTGCGCAGCTGCAGCTCGGTGATGGGGCTCGACTTGGCGGTGAAGGCGGCGATGGTGACGAAGAGGCCGACACCGCCGACGCAGAGCACGATCGCGCGAACCGATTTGCGGTCGAGCTTGATTCCGCTCTGGCGCGAGTTGACGATGGCGGTGACCACCAGGGCGATAGCGCCGAGTGGCTGCACGACGATGAGGGGCGCGAACGCGAGGCTGGTGAGCTGAAACAGAATCGCCAGACCCATCATCAGCGTGCCGAAGACCCACAGCGGCTGGGCGATGAGTGCCAGCAGCTGGCGCACGCTGAGGCCGGCCTTCGTATCAGCCTGTGCGCCGACGCGGGCGACGCCGGTGTGCTGCAGCTGCGTGCCGATCGAGATGAGGATCGCACCGAAGAGCGCGATGGGGATGCCGATGTACTGGTCCGGGGTCAGGGAGACGGACTCCGTGATATCAGCGAGTTCGGGCGGCACCCGTCGAATCTACCGGCTCCAGCGCCGATATTCTGGACAAATGGCCGTACTTCCCATTCGCATCACCGGAGACCCAGTGCTCCACGCCCCGGCCCTTCCGGTCACCGACTTCGACGATTCGCTGAGGCAGCTCGTCGCCGACATGTTCGAGACGATGGAGCTCGCCCCGGGCGTCGGCCTCGCCGCGCCCCAGGTCGGTGTGGGCCTGCGCGTCTTCGTCTACAACTGGGTCGACGACGACGAGAGGCACTGGCGCGGGGTCGCGATCAACCCCACCCTGCTCATCACCCCGACACCGACAGGCGAGGCGGATGAGGACGACGAGTCGGAAGGCTGCCTCTCGATTCCGGGCGAGCGCTACCCCCTTCGCCGGTCAGAGCGTGCGGTGCTCACCGCCCTCGACCTCGACGGGCACCTCTACGAGATCGATGCGGACGGCTGGCTCGCCCGCATCTTCCAGCACGAGTACGACCACCTCGACGGCGTGCTCTATGCCGACCGGCTCGAGTACTCGCACGGCAAGGACCTCGCGAAGGTCATCAAGAAGACGAAATGGGGCGTGCCCGGCAACTCGTGGCTGCCCGGCGTGGATGACCTAGAGGCCTAGACGCCCAGACCAGCCAAGCGCAGCAGCGCAGCACACAGCGCCGCGGCGATGAGCACCACGATGAACGGCACCCGCAGGGCGAAGAGCACGCAGGCGAGAACGATCGCCGGCAGGCGCGCGTCGATCACGATGTCCTGATTGGTCGTCACGGTGTTCACCGCAACGAGGGCGGAGAGCAGCGCGACGGTCAGCAGTCCGCTGACGCGGCGCGGGGCCGTCTTCTCGAAGAAGGCGGGGGGCACGAGATAGCCGGCGAGCTTCTCGACGAGCACGATGAGCGACGCGACGATGACGAGGGTCCACAGGGTCACCAGATCATCTCCTCGTTCTTGCCGAACCAGTCGGTGACGCCGATGACGACGGCGACCACCGCAGCGGCGATGATCGGGATGCCGGGCGGCACCCACGGCGTCACCACCGCGGCCACGACGGCCGCGGCGACGGCAACCACGACCGGCTGCAGCTGCTTGAGGCGCGGCCAGACGAGCCCGAGAAAGGCGGCCGCCGCCGCCGCGTCGAGGCCGTACTGCCGCACGTCTCCGAGCAGGTTGCCGAGCAGCGCTCCGGCGAGCGATGTCAGGTTCCAGCCGATGAAGATGCCGATGCCGGTCACCCAGAAGCCCAGTCGCTGCGACTGCAGGTCGGGCTGCACCGTCGAGACGGCGGTGCTCTCGTCGATGGTGATCCATCCGGCCGCCACCCGCTTGAAGAAGCCGGGGCCGATGATCGGCGACATGCGAATGGAGTAGAGCGTGTTGCGCGACCCGAGCAGCGCAGACGCCGCAATCGCCGCGGGTGCAGCACTGAGTCCACCCGAGGCGACGAGGCCGATGAGGGCGAACTGCGACCCACCGCTGAACATCAGCAGGCTGAGCACGCAGGTCTGCCACACGTCGAGGCCGGCGGCGACGCTCAGGGCGCCGAACGAGACGCCGTAGGCCGAGACAGCGATCGCCACCGACAGCGCAGAGCGAACCGCCGCCCTGCTACTCGGCTGCACGCTGCTTCGCTGCGCCCCGCACTGCCTCGAGCAGCGCGGCCGACGGAACGTCTTTGTAGAGCACCGCGTAGGCGCCCACCTTCGCAGCCGTTGGAATGTGGTCGTCGAGGTCGAGCGCGGTCACGAGAACCACGCGCGGCACCCGCCCGAGCGACTGCACCTGCGCGTCGGCGAGGATGCGCTCGGTGGCGGTGAAGCCGTTGACGCGGGGCATGCGCACGTCCATGAGCACGACATCCGCCGGCGTTCTGCGGGCGAGCGCGAGCGCCTGGGCTCCGTCGCCGGCCTCCCCGACCACGGTGATGTCACGCTGCGAGTCGAGCACGAGGCGAAATCCCTCGCGCTGCAGCGGCTGGTCGTCGACGACGATGACAGTGATCGGTTGCAGTGCCATCTAGGAGTCCAGGTTCACGCCGTGCACACCGTTGTGGTACCGCAGCGACGGAAAGCTCGCCGAGACAGAGAAGCCGACGCCGATCACCTGGGTGGCGCTGAACACGCCGCCGAAGAGCTCGGTGCGCTCGCGCATCTCGGTGATGCCCGCACCGCTCACGACGCCGGTGAGGGCGGTGAGGTCGTCTTCGAGCTCGTAGCCGCCGGCGCGGCTGATCTCGTTGGGGTCCAGTCCGTCGCGGCGCGACTCGGCGCGCACGCCGTCGTCGTCGATGACGACGCCGAAGCCATCGTCGGTCCAGGTGAAGGCGACCTTCACCTGGGTGCCCGGGCCCCCGTAGGTGAGGGCGTTGTCGAGCGACTCCTGCAGAATTCTGAAGATCGAGAGCTCGGCGCCCGGCTTCATCTCGAAGCGCTCGCCCGTCTCTTCGAAGGTGATGTCGAGTCCTGCCTCGCGCATGACCTTGAACAGGTCACGGGCGCTCTTCAGCTGAGGCTGCACCTCGACCTCGGCCTCGCCCTCCCGCACCACGGTCATCACGCGACGGATGCTCGCGAGCGTCGCCCGCGCCGAGTCGCCGATGACACTGGCGGCCCGCACCGCCGCCTTGGGATCCTTCGCGCCCGCGTATCGCGCGCCGTCGGACTGGCTGATGAGCACCGACATCTCGTGGGCGGTCACCTCGTGCAGCTCGCGGATGATGCGCAGACGGCCCACCTGCTCGGCGAGCGACAGCTCGAGGTCGATGCGGTCGCGCTCGAGCAGAACGCGGTCCGCGCTCTCGCGGTTGAGCCGGCGACGCGTCACGCGGTAGGCGATGAAGGTCACGAGGGCGAGCAGCAGGAACACGACCGCGGCGGCGCCGAGAACGATCGCGACGAGAAAGGCGTTGGCCTCAATCCATCCCTGCATGACACTCTCCTTTAACGAGAGCAAGGCTCGCTCCCAGCCGTGATTTGGCCAAGAGCGAGCCTACCGTCTCGCGCGGTTACGCCTTCGGCGGAGTTGCGGAGTACGCGTTGGCGCGCAGCACCTCGAGGCGCGCACGGTACTCCTTCTCGTCGATGTCGCCCTGCACGAAGCGCTCGGCGAGGGTCGACTCGGCGTTGCGGGCGGCCTGGCCGCCCCAGTGTCCGTGGTGACCGTAGCCGTTCTGCCAGGCGTTGCGGCGCCAGCGGCGGCCGAAGATGCCGACGATGAGAACGACGACGAGGATCCAGAACAGCGGGATCAGCAGAAAGGCCCAGTGAAACCCGCCGAGCGGGCCTCCGATATGGGCGGCAATCCCCAGTGTTGCGAGTGTGGTGAGCACGGTGCTTCCTTCCGGTTGGTGGTTGATATCCCTAGATTCCTCTGCCCGAGGCCTCGGCGAATCTGCCCCGGGGCGACACCTCGGCTACTCCCCCGGGAGCAGTTGGCGAGAGCTCGCTGCTACGGTCGGACCATGACCCCGGAGCAGATCGAGACGCTCGCCTGCCTGCGCCGCGCCCGCGATCTCATCGACCGGGACTACGCGCTGCCGCTCGATGTGCCGACCATGGCGCAGCGCGCCCTCATGTCTCCGGCGCACTTCTCGCGCCGCTTTCGCGCGGCGTACGGCGAGACGCCCTACAACTACCTGATGACCCGTCGCATCGAGCGCGCGATGCTGCTGCTGCGCGAGGGCATGACCGTGACTGATGCCTGCATGGCCGTCGGCTGTACATCGCTCGGCTCCTTCAGCTCGCGTTTCACCGAGCTCGTCGGCGAGACGCCGACCGCCTATCGCAATCGACCGCACGAGGCGGTCAACGCGATGCCGCCGCTCACCGCGATGGCGCTCACCCGGCCGGCGCGCAGATTGAGCAGAAACAAAGAAGCGGCCACCCTGTCGCCTGCGTAGAGTCGCCGACATGACAATCTCGCTCAAGTTCACCAACGTCACCGTCACCGATGTCGACGAGTCGATCGCCTTCTACGCCGGCGCGCTTGGCCTCGCCGTGCAGAACGATGTCGGCTACGGCGAGTACCGCTGGGTCACCCTCGGCAGCGACGCGCAGCCCGGGCTCGGCATCGTCATCTCGGTGCCCCACGCGGGCCGTTCACGGGCCGACGGGGACGCCATGCAGGAGCTTCTGACCAAAGGCGTGCTGCCGCTGCTCGTGTTCAGCACCGACGATGTCGACGCGCTGTTCGAGAAGGTGCGCGCCACCGGCGCTGAAGTGCTGCAGGAGCCGATGGACCAGGACTGGGGACCGCGCGACTGCGCGTTTCGCGACCCCTCCGGCAACACCGTGAGGATCGCGCAGCAGCTCTAGAGGCCGCGCCCCGGGCTCACCAGCCCGGTCTCGTAGGCGACGACCACGAGCTGCACGCGGTCGCGCGCCAGAAGCTTCGACATGATGCGCGAGACGTGCGTCTTGGCCGTCAGCGGGCTGAGAAAGAGCCGCCGGCCGATCTCGTCGTTGGTGAGGCCGTGGCCCACCAGGCCGAGCACCTCGCGCTCCCGCTCGGTCAGCACATCCAGCTGGCGGGTG
>JBIIAR010000091.1:0-8120 GCA_044239765.1 Microbacteriaceae bacterium | reverse complement strand
GGTGGCGAAGGCAGCGCTCATCGAGGCGGGGGTCACTCCCAACCGCGTGCGCCTCATCACGGGCGCCGCGAGCCAGGTGCTGCCGCGCATGAACGACGACAGCTACGACCTGGTGTTCGTCGACGCCGACCCCGAGTCGGTGATCGAGTACGTGGAGCACGGCATTCGGCTCGCCAGAACGGGCGGCATCATTCTCGTCGCCCACGCGCTGTGGCGCGGCAAGGTCGCCGATCCCGCGCAGCGAGACGAACCTGTCGGAGCGTTCCGCTCGCTGCTGGGGATGCTCGGCGAGTCTGCCGCGGTCACTGCCGCACTATCACCCGTGGGTGACGGACTGCTTCAGCTGGTGAAGAAGTAGCGCCTAAGCGCTAGCCGCCACGACGTTGGCCAGAGCGTCGTGCAGCTCTTTCGCCTCGGCGTCGTTGACAGAGACGACCAGACGGCCGCCGCCCTCAAGAGGGACGCGCACGATGATGAGTCGGCCTTCTTTAACAGCCTCCATCGGGCCGTCTCCGGTCCTCGGCTTCATGGCTGCCATGTGAAGTCCCCTTTCATAGGTACCTGTCTATTATCCGCTATGAAGTGACTGAGGAAAAATCCGCTCGGTCTATTGCGCTTACGGCGGAGTCCAGTCAAGGCCGTCCACGTACCACGCGACGTGCACCCAGCCGATCTGCCCGAGCACGCAGAGCACAACAAGACCGACCCGGTAGGCGGGATGCTTCGGCTGTGCGATGATGCCCAGCGCGGGAAAGAGCGGCACCAGCAGGCGAAAGGTGCTCGACTGCGGAAAGAACACCGCCAGCAGGTAGAGCGCGTAGCTGAGCAGCCAGAACCGCAGGTCGACGCCGATGCGCTGCCCGGCCCGCGAGCGCAGCAGCACCGCGAAGCCGATGATGGCCAGCGCGCCGACGACCACGATCAGCCAGCCGAGCGGAAAGCGGATCCAGAACTCGGCAGCCTGCCACCACGCGGTGAAGGGCACCAGCTCCTCGTAGCCGATGTACGCCGAGCGCCAGGCGAGCTCGGTGTCGGTGTAGGCGGTGAGCGACCCCGTGACTCCCCAGGCGAGCAGCAGCCAGGCCAGGCCGGCGAGACCGCTGGCGACCGTTGCGGTGATCGCGGCGGCCGCCTCGCGAGGCGGGAAGGGATCCTCGCGTCGCTTGGAGAAGCGGTAAAGCACGTGCAGGCCGAGGGCGAGGGCGAAGGCGAGTCCGCTCGGCCGGGTCAGGGCCATGACCGCGACGACCGGGATCAGCACCCAGTAGTGCCGCGACACGAGCAGCCACAGCGCGAGCGCGAGAAAGAACAGGTGCATCGACTCGGCGTAGGCCACCTGCAGAATCGGCGAGAGGGGCGCGACGCAGAACAGCACGACCGCGAAGAGCGCCGTGCCCTCACCGAGATAGCGAATGAGCAGCCGGTAGAACACCAGCGCGGTGCCAAGCGCGAACAGCACGGACAGCGCTGACGCCACGATTCCGAAGTCGAGCCCGGTCGCACTCGTGAACAGCCCCGCGATCGCGGGGAACACCGGCATGAACGCCCAGGCGCTCTCGCCGACGTGTCCGTCGGCCGTCAGTGGGAGCACGCTCGGGTAGCCCACCACCGAGACGATGTAGTACCAGTGACCGTCCCAGATGCGGGAGTACTCCGCATAGCCGGGGGCCGCCTCTGTCCACGGGTTCTTCGCCTGGATCGAGGCGTAGAACAGCAGGATGCCCGTCGTCACGATGCGCGACGCGACGAACACCACGAGCACGCGCACCCACCACGGGGTGGCGCGGTAGCGCTCGGCTAGAGCCCCGTCAGCCACTCGCGCAGGCCTCGCTCGCAGTCCTCGATCTGGCTGAGCGGCACCCGCTCGTCGTCGGCGTGCGCCTTGAGCGGGTCACCGGGGCCGTAGTTGACCGCGGGGATTCCGAGGGCAGAGAAGCGGGCGACGTCGGTCCAGCCGTACTTCGGGGTGGCCTCGGTGCCCGACTTCGCGACCAGCTGCTGCGCGAGCGGGCTGTCGAGCCCGGGGCGGGCGCCGTCAGCCAGGTCGACGACGGTGACGTCGTAGCCGTCGAAGAAGTCGCGGAGGAAGGCGACGGCCCGAGCGCCGGTCTGGCTCGGGGCGAAACGGTAGTTGACGTGCACCATGGCCTCGTCGGGAATGACGTTGCCCGCCACTCCCCCGCTGATGCCGACGGCGTTGAGACCCTCCTTGTAGACGAGCCCGTCAACCTCGACCTCGCGCGGCGTGTAGGCGGCGAGCTTCGAGAGGATGGGGGCGACATCGTGGATGGCGTTGTGCCCGACCCAGGCGCGGGCGGAGTGGGCCCGCAGGCCGAAGGTGCGCACCTCGACGCGGGCGTTGCCGTTGCAGCCGCCCTCGATCGCGCTGCGGGTGGGCTCCCCGAGAATCGCGAAGTCGCCCTCGAGCAGCTCTGGGCTCTCGCGCAGCAGGCGGCCAAGGCCGTTGAGCGACTCCGAGACCTCCTCGTGGTCGTACCAGATCCAGGTGACGTCGTAGGCAGGCTCACTGAGCTCTGCGGCGAGCTTGAGCTGCACGGCGACGCCGGCCTTCATGTCGACCGTGCCGCGGCCCCAGAGGTAGTCGATGCCGTCGATGGTCTCGAAGCGGGTCGGCAGGTTGTCGTTAAGCGGCACGGTGTCGATATGGCCGGCGATGACGACCCGCTGCGCGCGTCCGAGGCTGGTTCGAGCAACGACCGCGTCGCCGTGGCGGGTGACCGTCAGGTGGGTGCTCGTGGCGAGGGATGCCTCGATCGCATCCGCGATGGTCTTCTCGTTGGCACTGACTGACTCGATGTCGCAGAGCTGGCGGGTGAGCTCGATCGAGCTGGCGCCGAGGTCGAGCACGGGTGTGGCAGGCATCCGCCAAGTTTAGCGATCGGTACTCTGGAGCCATGACTTCTCGCCCAGCCTGGGGCCACGGCCTCGCCACGATCGCCGGTGACACGACCCTCGACACCTGGTTCGCCGCGCCGGCGCTCGGCACCGCCCCGGCCGGGGCCGACCCCTACATCGCGCCCGCGTTCATCGAAGAGCTCACCGGCACCGACGAGCGCCGCAACGTGCGGCTCGACTACGTGCTGGTGGAGATAGACCTGGATGCGGCACCCGCCTCGACCCCCGACGCCTACCTGCGGCTGCACCTGCTCAGCCACCTGCTGGTGAAGCCCAACGAGCTCAACCTGGACGGCATCTTCGCCCATCTCCCCATCGTCGCGTGGACCAACATCGGGCCCGTGCACCCGGCCGACTTCACCCGGCTGCGCCCCGCGCTGCAGCGCGCCGGGGTCTTCACCCACGGCATCGACAAATTTCCGCGGCTTGTTGACTATGTGATTCCCGACCGGGTGCGCATCGCCGACGCCTCGCGCGTGCGCCTCGGCGCCTACCTATCACCCGGCACGACCGTGATGCACGAGGGCTTCGTCAACTTCAACGCCGGCACGCTCGGCACCTCGATGGTCGAGGGCCGCATCTCGCAGGGCGTTGTTGTCGGTGACGGCTCTGACATCGGCGGCGGCGCCTCGATCATGGGCACCCTCAGCGGCGGCGGCACGCAGCGCGTCACCATCGGGCAGCACGCGCTGCTCGGCGCGAACTCCGGCATCGGCATCTCGATAGGCGACGACTCGGTCGTCGAGGCCGGGCTCTACGTCACGGCGGGAACGAAGGTGACCCTGCTGGGAGACGAGCCCACCGTCGTGAAAGCGGCTGAGCTGTCCGGTGTTCCCAACCTGCTTTTTCGCCGCAACTCGCTCACCGGCGCCGTCGAGGTGCTGCCGCGGGCCGGCCAGGGCATCCAGCTCAACGCGCAGCTGCACGCGTAGGGATCAGGCGACTAGCGGGTCGGCCAGTTGCGCTCGGGCTCACCCGTGTAGAGCTGCTGCGGGCGGCCGATCTTCGTGGCGGGGTCGAGGTTCATCTCGCGCCACTGGGCGATCCAGCCCGGCAGGCGGCCGATCGCGAACAGCGGCGTGAACATGCGCTGCGGAAAGCCCATGGCCTTGTAGATGACGCCGGTGTAGAAGTCGACGTTGGGGTAGAGCTTGCGCTCGATGAAGTAGTCATCGGCCAGTGCGGCCTGCTCGAGCTCCTTGGCGATGTCGAGCAGCGGGTCCTGAATGCCGAGGGCGGTGAGCACCTCGTCGGCGCTCTCCTTGACGAGGGTCGCGCGCGGGTCGAAGTTCTTGTAGACCCGGTGGCCGAAGCCCATGAGGCGTACGCCGTCTTCCTTGTTCTTGACGCGTTCGACGAACTTGGCGACACCCTCGCCGCTGTCGCGGATCTCGCCGAGCATCTTGAGCACAGCCTCGTTGGCGCCGCCGTGCAGCGGACCGTACAGGGCGTTGATGCCGGCAGAGATCGAGGCGAAGATGTTGGCCTCGGTCGAACCGACCAGGCGAACGGTCGAGGTCGAGGCGTTCTGCTCGTGGTCCTCGTGCAGAATCAGCAGGCGGTCGAGCGCCTTCGAGAGCACCGGGTCGACGACATAGGGCTCGGCCATGGTGCCGAAGTTGAGCTTGAGAAAGTTGTCGACGAATGACAGTGAGTTGTCGGGGTAGAGAAAGGCCTGCCCGAGGCTCTTCTTGTGCGCGTAGGCGGCGATCACCGGCAGCTTGGCGAGCAGGCGCACGATCGAGAGCTCGATCTTCTCCGGGTCGTGCACGTCGAGGTCGTGCTCGTAGTAGGTCGACAGCGCGCTGACGGCGCTCGAGAGCACCGACATCGGGTGCGCGTTGTGCGGCAGCGCGTCGAAGAAGCGGCGAAGGTCTTCGTGCAGCAGCGTGTGGCGGCGAATGCGGTCGTCGAAGTCGGCGAGCTCGGCCTCGGTCGGCAGGTTGCCGTAGATGAGCAGCCAGGCAACCTCGAGGTAGGTGGAGTTCTTCGCGACCTGCTCGATCGGGTAGCCCCGGTAGCGCAGGATTCCCGCATCGCCGTCAATGTAGGTGATGGCGCTCTTCGTCGAGGCGGTGTTGACGAAGCCCTGGTCGATGGTGGTGAAGCCGGTCTGCTTCATGAAGGTCGAGATGTCGATGCTGTCTCGGCCATCCGTTCCGCGGATAACGGGAAACTCCGCGGTTCCGCCGGGAAAGTGCAGTGTGGCCTTCTCGGGCTCCGTGGCGTTTGCGTTCACGCCTACAGCCTATTCGGTGGTCGCGACTACCTGTGCAACCGTCAACTACTCAGCGGGAATGTTGGAGGTTAGACGCAACGCCGCGCCGGCAATCGCCTCGTCGGTCGCGGTGATCGCGACGCGCACGTGGGTGTCGTCGCCGTAGAAAGAGCCCGGAGCCACGAGGATGCCCCGCTCGGCAAACCACGAGACGGTCGCCCACGAATCCTCGCCGCGAGTCACCCAGAGGTAGAGACCTGCCTCGCTGCGGTCGATGGTGAATCCCGCTCGCTCGAGCGCTGGAGCGATCAGTGCGCGCCGCTCGGCGTAGCGCTGCCGCTGCACCGCGACGTGCTCGTCGTCGCCGAGGGCGACGACCATCGCGGCCTGCACGGGGGCCGGCGGAATGAGGCCGATGTGCTTGCGCACCTCGAGCAGCCCACCGACGATGTCGCTGCAGCCGGCGACGAATCCTGCGCGATAGCCGGCCAGGTTGGACTGCTTGCTCAGGGAGTACACGCTGAGCACGTGATCGCGCTGGCCGTTGATCACCCGCGGGTCGAGGATCGACGGCGACTCGCCCTCCCAGGCGAGCTCGGCGTAGCACTCGTCACTCGCGATGACGGCATCCAGCTCGCGGGCACGGGCGACACCGGCCGTGAGCTCGTCAACCGAGAGCACCCGGCCGTCGGGGTTGCCCGGGGTGTTGACCCAGATCAGCTTGGTGTTCTCCGGCCACTGGGCCCGGTCGTCTTCTGCGACGGCGGTCGCGCCGACAAGAGCGGCACCGATCGCGTAGCTCGGGTAGGCGACCGAGGGGTGCACGACGACATCCCCCTTGCCGATGCCGAGCAGCAGGGGCAGCAGGCTCACCAGCTCCTTCGAGCCGATCGTCGGAATCACGTTCGCGACAGACAGGTCGTCGACGCCGCGCCGCCGCGCGTACCAGGCGACGATGGCCTCGCGCAGCTGCGGGGTTCCCGCGGTCTGCGGGTAGGCGTGGGCGTCGGTCGCCGCGGCGAGGGCCTCGCGAATGAGGGCCGGGGTCTCGTCGACCGGGGATCCGACCGACAGGTCGATCAGTCCGTCCGGGTGCTTTCTCGCCGTCGCCGCGTAGGGCGTGAGCGAGTCCCAGGGAAAGTCGGGAAGGTCGAGAGCCACCTAGTGTGCGGTCTCCTGCGGCGGGAGGGCCGCGATGATGGCGTGGTCGCTCTTGAGCACGCCCACCTTCGACGCACCGCCGGGCGAGCCGAGGTCGGCGAAGAACTCGACGTTGGCCGTGTAGTAGTCCGACCACTTCTCTGGCAGGTCGTCTTCGTAGAAGATCGCCTCGACGGGGCAGACCGGCTCACAGGCACCGCAGTCGACGCACTCGTCGGGCTGGATGTACAGCATGCGATCGCCCTCGTAGATGCAGTCGACAGGGCACTCGTCGATGCAGGCGCGATCCTTGAGATCCACGCAGGGCTGGGCGATGACGTATGTCACTGGATCGATGGTCCTTTCACAGTGTGCTGAACGGCTTAATTCTAGACCGGCAGAAGAGGGCCTACCGTCGCCCGGCAGTTGCCATTGGACAACTACCGTTCGTCGGCACTATCGTGAGGGATCGGTAAGGATAGCCTTACCAATCCCCCAACCTTCCCGTCTCGGATTACCCGCGTGCTCGCAAACTTTCTCATCGGCCTTCGTGAGGGCCTCGAAGCCGGCCTCATCGTCGGAATCCTCGTCGCCTACCTCAACAAGCTCGACCGGCGCGATGTTCTGCCGCGGCTGCGGATCGGCATCGCGGCGGCGATCGCCCTCTCGCTTGCCGTCGGCGCCATCCTCACCTTTGGGCCGTACGGTCTGAGCTTCCAGGCGCAGGAGATCCTCGGCGGAGGCCTCTCGATTCTCGCCGTCGCACTCGTCACCTGGATGATCTTCTGGATGGCCGGCAACGCCCGCTCGCTGCGCACCGAGCTGCAGTCCAAACTCGACGCGGCCATCGCCGGCACCGGCATGGGAATCGTCGTCGTCGGCTTCGTCAGCGTCGCCCGCGAGGGCGTCGAGACCGCGCTCTTCGTCTGGGCGAGCGTCAACTCGAGCAGCAACGCGGTGATCGGCACCCTCAGCGCGGTCGCCGGCATTCTCGCGGCCTCGGTCGTCGCCTATCTGATCTACCGCGGCCTGGTGCGCATCAACTTCGCCCGTTTCTTTGCCTGGACCGGCACCTTTCTCATCATCGTCGCCGCGGGCGTGCTCTCGTACGGCATCGGCGATCTGCAGGAGGCGTCGGTGATCCCCGGGTGGGGCCAGCCCGCCTACAGCCTCGCCACCGTCGTGCCCCCCACCAGCTGGTACGGCGCACTGCTCGGCGGCATCTTCAACTTCACCCCCGAGCCGACCTGGGCCCAGGTCATCGGGTGGCTCGCCTACGTGGTCGTCGTCGGTGCCCTCTTTGCCCGCGTAGTCCGCACCAGCGCACGTTCCACCGCACCCCAACCAGAAGGAGCAGCAACCACGTGAAGTCCCGCATCCTCACCGGAGCCGCGAGCATGGGCGCCATCGCCCTCGTGCTCACCGGCTGCGTCGCCAACAACGCCGCATCGAGCACCGCACTCACCGTCGACATCACCGATGACACCTGCGCTGTCTCGGCGGCGACGGCGCCCACGGGCGCAGTGACCTTCTCGATCACCAATGACGGCACCGACGTCAACAAGTTCGAGATTCTCGCCGACGACAAGCTGCGCATTGTCGGCGAGAAGGAGAACGTGCCCCCGGGCCAGACCGTCGACTACGTCGCGAACCTCAACCCGGGCACCTACTACACGGCCTGCAAGTTCCAGCTCATCGGGGCGCCCATCGGTCTGGCCGAGTTCACCGTCACCGGTGAGGTCAGCGCTGTCTCCGAGTCAGAGCAGCAGCTCACTGACGAGGCAGTCGCCAACTATGTCGCCTACATCAAGTCGCAGGTACAGGAGCTGGTTCCGCAGGTCGAGGC
>JBIIAR010000109.1:0-7554 GCA_044239765.1 Microbacteriaceae bacterium | reverse complement strand
CGCTTCACCAAGAGCGAGGATGCCCGCAAGCACATCACCGCCGGCGCCAAGAAGGTCATCGTCTCGGCTCCCGCCAGCGGCGACGACGTTGCGACGCTCGTTCTCGGTGTCAACGAGGGAACCTACGACGCCTCGATCCACGACATCATCTCGAACGCGTCCTGCACGACGAACTGCCTCGCGCCGCTCGCCAAGGTCTTCAACGACAAGTTCGGCATCGAGCGCGGTCTCATGACCACGGTTCACGCCTACACCGCCGACCAGAACCTGCAGGATGGCCCGCACGACGACCTGCGCCGCGCCCGCGCGGCCGCCGTCAACATCATCCCCACCTCGACCGGTGCAGCCAAGGCCCTCGGCCTCGTTCTGCCCGAGCTCGTTGGCAAGCTCGACGGCTACGCGCTGCGCGTTCCGGTGCCGACCGGCTCGATCACCGACCTCACCATCGAGACCGGCACCACCGGCCTCACGGTCGCGCAGGTCAACGCCGCGTACAAGGAGGCCGCTGAGGGACCGCTCAAGGGCATCCTCAAGTACACGGAAGACCCGATCGTCTCCAGCGACATCGTCACCGACCCGCACTCCTCGATCTTCGACGCCGGCCTGACCAAGGTCATCGGCACCACCGTCAAGGTCGCCTCGTGGTACGACAACGAGTGGGGCTACAGCAACCGCCTCGTCGACATCACCGAGTACGTGGGCGCGCGTCTCTAGGCTTCCCGCCTAGACGGCTCAGACACAATGACGCTTCGCACGATCGAGAGCCTCGGCTCCCTGACCGGCAAGACCGTACTCGTCCGTCTCGACCTGAACGTGCCGTTGAAAGACGGCGCGATCACCGATGACGGACGAGTGCGGGCTGCGCTCCCGACCCTCAACGCCCTGCTCAACGCGGGCGCCAAGGTCGTGGCCTTCTCGCACCTGGGTCGCCCCGACGGCGCACCCGATGCCAAGTACAGCCTCGCCCCGGTCGCCCAGCGGCTGAGCGAGCTGCTGGGCAAGCCGGTGTGCTTCGCGAGCGACACGGTCGGCTCTGCCGCACAGGATGCGGTCGCCAGCCTCGAGGACGGCGGCATCGCGCTGCTCGAGAACCTCCGCTTCAACGCCGGAGAGACCGCGAAGGACGACGCGGAGCGCACGCGCTTCGCCGAGAAGCTCGCCGCCTTCGGCGACGTGCTGGTCAGCGACGGCTTCGGCGTCGTGCACCGCAAGCAGGCGAGCGTCTACGAGCTCGCCCAGCTCGTGCCCAGCGCTGCCGGTCTGCTCATTCAGCAGGAGCTCGAGGTGCTCGAGCGCCTCACCAGCCGCCCAGAGAAGCCCTACACGGTGGTTCTCGGCGGCTCGAAGGTGAGCGACAAGCTCGCGGTCATCGACTCGCTGCTTCCCAAGGTCGACACGCTTCTCGTTGGCGGCGGCATGCTCTTCACCTTTCTCAAGGCTCTTGGCCACGAGGTCGGCTCGAGCCTGCTCGAAGAGGATCAGCTCGACATCGTGAAGGGCTACCTCGCCAAGGCGAAGGAGCTCGGGGTCGAGATCGTGCTTCCGACGGATATCGTCGTGGCGTCGAAGTTCGGCGCGGACGCCGAGGTCGCGGTCACCGCGGCCGACGCGATCGAAGAGACGCCGTTCGGCAAGGCCGGGCTCGGTCTCGATATCGGGCCCGCCACATCCGCTCGTTTCGCCGAGGTTATCGGCGCGTCGAAGACGGTCTTCTGGAACGGCCCGATGGGCGTGTTCGAGCTGGCGCCCTTCGCGGCCGGCACGAAGGCGGTCGCACAGGCACTCACCACCGTCGACGGTCTCGGCGTGGTCGGCGGCGGTGACTCCGCTGCGGCGGTGCGCGCTCTCGGCTTCAGCGACGACCAGTTCGGCCACATCTCAACCGGCGGCGGCGCCTCGCTCGAGTTTCTCGAGGGCAAGAAGCTTCCTGGACTGGAGGTCCTCGGATGGCAGTAAAGAGAGTCCCGCTCATCGCGGGCAACTGGAAGATGAACCTCGACCACCTGCAGTCGATCGCGTTCGTGCAGAAGCTGGCGTGGAGTCTCAAGGACGCCAACCACGACTTCGGCGCGGTCGAGGTCGCGGTCTTCCCGCCCTTCACCGATCTGCGCAGCGTGCAGACGCTCGTCTCCGGGGACAAGCTCGAGGTCGTCTACGGCGGCCAGGACGTGTCGCAGTACGACTCGGGCGCGTACACCGGCGAGATCTCTGCGGCTTTTCTCAAGGGCCTCGACTGCACGTATGTGATCATCGGTCACTCCGAGCGTCGCACCCTGCACGCCGAGTCCGATGAGATCGTCGCCGCCAAGTCGGCCGCGGCGATCAAGCACGGCATCGTTCCGGTCATCTGCGTCGGCGAGACGGCGGAGGACCTCGAGAAGCACGGCCCCAGCGCCGTGCCGGTTGCGCAGCTGAAGGCGGCACTCGCGGGCCTCACCGGCCCGGTCGACATCGTCGTTGCCTACGAGCCCGTCTGGGCGATCGGCTCCGGCCTCGCCGCGACGCCGGAGCAGGCCGAGCAGGTCTGCGCGGCGCTGCGTGCCGTCATTGCGGACAGCCTGGGCAAGGACGTGGCGGATGCCACCCGCATTCTCTACGGCGGATCCGTCAAGGCTGCGAACATCGCGGGCTTCATGCGCGAGCCGAACGTTGACGGTGCTCTCGTCGGAGGCGCGAGCCTCGACACGAAGGAGTTCTCCGACATCGCGCGCTTCCAGAAGCACGTCGGCGTGTAGTTCGCCCGCAACTCTCAGCAAGTTATAGTAGACAGCGGTCATTTTCGCCGCCCTGAAAGGCAATCGTGGATCTCGTTCAGATCGCTCAGGTCGTATGCCAGGTAATCCTGGGCATCACGAGCCTGCTGCTCACCCTGCTCATCCTGCTGCACCGCGGACGCGGTGGCGGCCTCTCCGACATGTTCGGCGGCGGCGTCACGTCTAACCTCGGTGCCTCGGGTGTTGCCGAGCGCAACCTCAACCGCATCACGGTCATCCTCGGTGTGGTGTGGATCGGCATGATCGTCATCCTCGGCCTTATCACCCGCTTCACGTCCTAGTAGGAGAACTCCATGGCATCAGGTGGCAGTGCAATTCGTGGTTCCCGTGTTGGAGCCGGTCCGATGGGCGAGCAGGACCGCGGCTTCCACGCGGAGCGCATTCAGGTCTCGTACTGGGATGAGCTCGGCAACGAGACCGTGCGCAGCTTCGCGGCGAACCTTCCCGACGACGAGATCCCGGTAACGATCGACTCCCCGCAGAGCGGCCTTCCGGCTGGCCGTGACAAGGCGAACCCGCCGTCAGTGGCCAAGCTCGAGCCCTACAAGACGCACCTCGCCTACGTGAAGGAGCGTCGCACCGAGGAAGAGGCCGAGCAGCTTCTCACCGAGGCGCTCGACCAGCTGCGCGCGCGCAGGGGCACGCTGACGCAGTCCTAGTCTCGTAACGAAAGAAGCCCCGCTGTCGAGCGGGGCTTCTTTCGTTAGTGCTTACTCCGGGCTGTCCGCGGCCGTCCAGTAGATCTCGGTCGCCGTGAGGTTCTCTGGCACCTCGGCCGTCGCCTCGCTGTCGACGTGAAAGTCGGTGCGGCGCACGCCGTTGGCCCCGGCCGCCGGCACCTCGTTGCTGCTCACCCCGGCGAGGGTGAGGCCAAGGGCCGAGGCCTTGTCGGCACCGGCGAGCACCAGCCAGATGCGCTCGGAGCTGTTGATCACGGGAAGCGTGAGGCTGAGGCGCTCCGGCGGGGGCTTGGGGGAGTTGCGCACCGCGATGACGGTGGCCTCTTTCACGCGGATTCCGCTGCGCTCGGGAAAGAGCGAGGCGATGTGTCCGTCCGGTCCGACACCGAGGAAGGTGATGTCGAAGCTCGGCAGCATCTCGCCGGCGGGCGCGTTGGCCGTGAGCTCGTGCGCGTAGCGCAGCGCTGCGTCGTCAAGCTCCACGCCCTCACCCGAGGCGGCAAAGGCGTGGATGTTGCCAGCCGGAACCTCGAGGTGGTCGAGCAGTGCTTCCCGGGCCTGCGTCTCGTTGCGCTCCGCGTCGCCGCGGGGCAGCCAGCGCTCATCGCCCCACCAGAAGTGCACCCGGCTCCAGTCGACGGTGTCGCGCTCGGGGGACTCGTTGACGGCGGCGAGCACCGCGCCCCCCATCGAGCCGCCGGTGAGCACGATGTGCGACGCCGGCTTGTTGCCGAGGATGTAGACGAGCTTCGCGATCAGACGGGCGGCGACGGACTGCGCCATCTCCTGCTTGGAGGCGTGCACGAGTACGCGCCGCTCACTCATTTCGAGGCCTTCGTCTTCTTGGCGACGGCGGAGTCGAGCTGGGGGAGGCCCTTGTGGATGACCTCGCCGAACAGCTCGTCGGGGTCGAGGCGGCGCAGCTCTTCAGCGAGGCAGTCGCGCAGGCTGCGGCGGGGCAGCGAGATGTCGTGCGTCGGCTGGTTCGGCTGCACAAGAGTCGCGACGTTCGGCAGGACGCGCTCGAGCTCGATCGCGCCGCTCTTGCGGTGCAGGATCACGCCCTGGATGCCGCTGGCGCCGTGCGCCTTGCTCGACACCTCGAGGGTGACGTCCACCTTGAGCTGCAGCTTGAGCCAGGCGGCCAGCAGAGCGGTCGAGGGGGAGTCGGCGGCGCCGTGCACCTCAACGCTCGTGACGGGCTCGTACGGCGGCTGGTCGAGCACCGCGGCGAGCTGGGCGCGCCACAGGGTCAGACGGGTCCACGCGAAGTCGGTGTCGCCGGGCTGGTAGGTGTCGACGATACGGTGCAGAGCGGCGAGCGGGTTCGAGCTGGACGCGGCATCGGTGATGCGGCGCTGCGCGATGCTGCCGAGCGCAGAGGTCGATGCGACCTCGGGGGCGGCACCCGGCCACCACACGACGACGGGAGCGTCGGGCAGCAGCAGGCCGGTGACAAGGCCCTCCTGGTCAGACGCGGTGTCGCCGTAGGCGCGCACCACGATGACCTCACTGGCACCGGCGTCGCCACCGACACGGATCTGCGCGTCGAGGCGAGCGTCCTTCTCTGTGCGCTTGTCGTCCGGGCCGGTGGATACGACGATCACGCGCATGGGGTGCTCACGAGAGGCGTCATTGGCGGCCTCGATCGCCTCCTCCTCCTCGCCGAGCACGGTCGAGATGACGAGGGTGAGCACGCGGCCGAGGGCGACAGCGCCGCCCTCCTCGCGAATCTTGACGAGGGTCTTCGAGATCTGGCTCGTCGTGGTGTTGGGCAGGTCGACGATCACGGGCGTCTCCAGGTTCTTCCATCGCGGGCCATGAGCTCGTCGGCGGAGGCGGGTCCCCAGGTTCCGGGGCGGTACTGCTCTGGCTGGCCCTGGGTTGCCCAGAACTCCTCGATCGGGTCGAGGATCTTCCAGCTGAGCTCGACTTCCTCGTGGCGCGGGAACAGCGGCGGGTCGCCGAGCAGCACGTCGAGAATGAGGCGCTCGTAGGCCTCGGGGCTGGCCTCGGTGAAGGCGTGGCCGTATCCGAAGTCCATGGTGACGTCGCGCACCTGCATACCCGCGCCGGGCACCTTGGAGCCGAAGCGAATCGTGACGCCCTCGTCGGGCTGCACGCGGATCACGAGCGCGTTCTGACCGAGCACGCCCGTCTGGCTCTCGGCGAAGAGGTGCTGCGGCGCACGCTTGAACACGACGGCGATCTCGGTGACGCGGCGGCCGAGGCGCTTGCCGGCCCGCAGGTAGAACGGCACGCCGTTCCAGCGGCGGGTGCCGATCTCGAGCTTGATGGCCGCGTAGGTCTCGGTGAGCGACTCGGGGTTCATGCCGTCCTCGTCGAGGAAGCCGATGACCTTCTCTCCACCCTGCCAGCCGCCGGAGTACTGACCGCGCGCGGTGGCCTTGCCGAGGTCATTGGGCAGCTTGACGGCGGCGAGAACCTTCTCCTTCTCAGCGCGCAGGTCGGCCGCGTCGAAGGTGATGGGCTCCTCCATGGCGGTCAGCGCGAGAAGCTGCAGCAGGTGGTTCTGGATGACGTCGCGGGCAGCGCCGATGCCGTCGTAGTAGCCGGCGCGGCCGCCCACTCCGATGTCCTCAGCCATGGTGATCTGCACGTGGTCGATGTAGTTGGCGTTCCAGATCGGCTCGTACATCTCGTTGGCGAAGCGCAGAGCGAGGATGTTCTGCACGGTCTCTTTGCCGAGGTAGTGGTCGATGCGGAAGACGCTGTCAGCCGGGAAGACACTCTCGACGACCGCGTTGAGCTCCCGGGCCGTCTTGAGGTCGCTGCCGAAGGGCTTCTCGATGACGACGCGTCGCCACTGGCCGTCCTTCTGCTCGGCGAGGCCGCTCTCTTTCAGCTGCTCGGTGACGAGCGGGAAGGCCTTGGGCGGAATCGACAGGTAGAAGGCGTGGTTGCCCATGGTGCCGCGGTCGCGGTCCAGCTCCTCGATCGTCTCCTTGAGCTTCACGAAGGCCGCATCGTCGTCGAACTCGCCCTGAACGAAGCGGATGCCCTGGGCCAGCTGCTTCCAGACGTCCTCGTCGAAGGGCGTGCGCGCGTACTGCTTGACCGCCTCGTAGACGACCTTCTCGAAGTCCTGGTCGACCCAGTCGCGTCGGGCGAAGCCGACGAGTGCGAAGCCCGGAGGCAGCAACCCCCGGTTCGCGAGGTCGTAGACCGCCGGCATCAGCTTCTTGCGCGACAGATCGCCCGTCACGCCGAAGATGATGAGGCCGCTGGGGCCCGCGATGCGGTTGAGGCGACGGTCGGATGGCAGTCGCAGCGGATTGAACTCCGGCGTGATCTCCACGGGGGACATACTGCTCCTTGGGTCTAGCCGAGCGCTGCGATGAGCGCGGGCAGCTGTGCTGCCGGATCGGTGAGGGTGAGGGTCAGCACCGGGCGGCCGTGCTCGGCGAGCACGCTCGCGTCACCCGCTGCCTGGGCTGTGATGAGCTCACCGAAGGTGAAGGGGCGATCCGGAATGGCCAGGTCGTCCGCGTGCGCGGCCGTGATCTGCAGGAACACGCCGACGGGGGCGCCGCCCTTGTGGAACTGGCCGGTGGAGTGCAGAAAGCGCGGTCCCCATCCGAAGGTCACCGGGCGCTTGGCTCGTGCCGCAATCGAGTCGCGAACCGCGGGCAGGGCGGGGAAGGCCGTGCGGTCGAGGTAGGCCTGAATGGCGACGTAGCCGTCCTCACCGAGGTAGGACAGAAGCGCGGACACCGCACCGTCGAGATCAGTCGCACCCTCGAGCACATCGCCGGTGCCGCGCACCTCGATGCCCTTGTCGACGAAGGCCGCCTCCACGGGCTCCGGCTGGGCGTCGAGCAGGCCGCGCGTGGCGACCTTGGCGGACTCCACGTCGGGCTGGTCGAAGGGGTTGATCCCGAGCAGGCGTCCCGCGACGGCGGTGGCGTACTCCCAGACGAGAAGCTGCGCGCCGAGGGTTCCGGTGATCTCGATCTCGTTCTCGACGACCTCCTTCTCGTCCTCGTAGTCGCCGACCAGCCGAACGACCTGCACGTCGTGCAGGTTTTCGGTGATCTCGGGGGCATCGGTGTCGACGACGACCGGCAGCAGGCCGGTGC
>JBIIAR010000079.1:0-8789 GCA_044239765.1 Microbacteriaceae bacterium | reverse complement strand
GCCGCCGGGGTAAAGGCCCTGGCGGCGTCGTGCACCAGCACGATCTCGACGCCCGGGCTCAGCTGGGCGAGCCCGGCGGCCACCGACTGCTGGCGGGTGTCGCCGCCCTCGACCACCGAGACATAGGACGACGCGGATGCCGCAGTCGCCTTGGCGAGCCCCGTCGCCTCGCTCACCTGTGCCGCAGGCGCCACGACGATGACCTGCACCGGCTCCGACAGTGCGAAGACCGTCTCAAGCGCGTGCTCGAGGATCGTGCGCGCCCCGACCCGCACGAAGGCCTTCGGCTCTGGCCGCCCCAGCCGCGTGCCGGAGCCCGCCGCGACGACGATGACCGCGACCTTTGCGTCAGTCACTATGAAGCAAGCACCGAGTCAAGAAGGCTCGCTGCCTTCTCTTCGTCGGTCTTCTCGGCGAGCGCGAGCTCGGAGGTGAGGATCTGGCGGGCCTTGGCGAGCATGCTCTTCTCGCCGGCGCTGAGTCCGCGGTCCTGGTCGCGACGCCACAGGTCGCGCACCACCTCGGAGACCTTGATGACGTCGCCAGAGGCGAGCTTCTCGCCGTTGGCCTTGAAGCGGCGTGACCAGTTGGTGGGCTCTTCGACGAAGGGTGCGCGCAGCACCTCGAAGACCTTGTCGAGGCCGTCCTTGCCGATGACGTCGCGCACGCCCACCAGGTCGACGTTCTCTGCGGGCACCTCGATGACGAGGTCGCCCTGCTTCACATTGAGCTTGAGATAGAGCTTCTCTTCGCCCTTGATGACCCGCGTCTTCACCTCAACGATGGTTGCGGCTCCGTGGTGGGGGTAAACGACGGTTTCGCCGACCTCGAACAACATGGGTGCAGTCCTCTCGCAAGACCTTCGAGTTTACCACGCGGCCTTCTCGCGAAGTCCGGCCCCGTGACCGGATGCGATAGGCTCGACGCTAGGTTTCCGCGGGATTCACCCGCTTTTTCTTTCACTTTGGAGGGCCCGTGAAGACGCGTCTTGTGGCATCCGTTGCTCTTGCTGGAGCACTTCTTCTCGGCATGTCCGGCTGCACTCTCGCGGCCGTGACCGGCACCCTCGTTCCGTACCAGCCGAGCGACGGCGTTGCCGCCAACGTCGGCGACGTCAAGGTGCGCAACCTGCTCGGCCTCAGCGACAACGGCGACGACGTGGCGCTCGTCATGTCGATCATCAACGCGGGCGACAGCCGCGCGACGGTCGACTTCCAGTACGAAGACGAGAACGGCGAGAAGTCGACCATCACCATCTCGGTCGACGCGAACAGCTCTGTGCACGTCGGGGGCGGCGATGACGACGCCGTGGCGATCCTGCGCGACGCGGGCGCAACCGTCGGCGGCACCATCCCCATCTACGTGCAGTACGGCGACAACCAGGGCCAGCAGGTGCAGGTTCCCGTGCTCGACGGCCAGACCGAGGCGTACACCGACCTGCTGCCGTCGCCCCTGCCGAGCATCACGGCAACCCCGACGGCCGTTCCGACCGAAAGCGCGACGCCCGCGCCCTGATCAGGACTCGAAGCGGTACCCGAGACCACGCACGGTCACGAGCATCGTCGGCTCCGACGGCACCTTCTCGATGCGCGAGCGGATGCGCTTGATGTGCACGTCGAGCGTCTTGGTGTCACCGAAGTAGTCGGCGCCCCAGATGCGGTCGATCAGCTGGCCGCGGGTGAGCACGCGCCCGGCGTTGCGCAGCAGCAGCTCGAGCAGCTCGAACTCCTTGAGCGGCATCGCCGTGTCGACACCCGACACCGAGACGGTGTGGCGCTCGATGTCCATGCGCACGTCGCCGGCCTCGAGAACGGTGTCGTTCTCGGTCTCGGGCTCGGTCTTGCGGCGCAGAACCGCGCGGATGCGGGCGAGAAGCTCGCGCGTCGAGTACGGCTTGGTCACATAGTCGTCGGCCCCGAGCTCGAGCCCCACGACGATGTCGACCTCGCTGTCTTTCGCGGTGAGCATGATGATCGGCACCGCGGAGCGGGTGCGGATCTCCTTGCAGACCTCGGTGCCCGACATGCCGGGCAGCATGAGGTCGAGCAGCACGAGATCGCTGCCGTTGCGGTCGAACTCGGCAACCGCGGCGTTGCCGTCGGCGACGATGGTCGTCTCGTAGCCTTCGCGGCCCAGCAGGTACGCGAGGGGCTCACTCAGCGAGGGCTCGTCTTCGACAATGAGGATTCTGGTCATGCTTCTAGTGCTCCTAGGCTGGCCGCTGCCGCGTGACTTGCCGCCGGCAGGCGGATGGTGAACGTTGAGCCGTTGCCGTGCTGCGACCACAGGCGAACATCGCCGCCGTGGTTCTGCGCGACGTGCTTGACAATGCTGAGGCCGAGCCCCGATCCGCCGGTGTGGCGCGAGCGGGAGGAGTCGGCGCGGTAGAAGCGCTCGAAGACCCGCTCGCGGTCAGCCTCGTCGATGCCGATGCCCTGGTCGGTGACGGCGATCTCGACGACGCCGTCGCTCGCGGTGACGCCGATGCCGACGCGGGATCCCTCAGGCGAGTACTGAATGGCGTTCGAGATGAGGTTGTGCAGGGCGACCTGCAGCAGCGCCTCGTCGCCATAGACCTCGGTGCCGGCATCCCCGCCGCTGATGAGACGGATGCGGTGGCGGTCAGCCGCCACCCGGTTCTGGTCGATGGCCTGGGCCACGACCTCGTCGATCTCGACCAGGTCGGGCTTCGTCAGCGCATCCTCGGCCTGCAGGCGAGAGAGCTCGATGATCTCCTGGGTGATGCGGGCGAGGCGCTCCGCCTCTTTGGTGAGGCGCTTGGCGAACCGCTTCACCTGGTCCGCGTCTTTCGATGCCTCGACGAGCGCCTCGGCGAGCAACCCGACGGCACCGATCGGCGTCTTCAGCTCGTGGCTGATGTTGGCGATGAAGTCGCGGCGCACCTCGTCGAGACGGTACGACTCTGTGCGGTCGTCGGCGAGCACGAGGATGTAGCGCGACCCAAGGCGCGCAACGCGAACGAAGAGGTAGATGCTCGCCTCGCCGAAGGGGCCGCGGGCGAGGTGCAGCTCCTGGGCGATCGGCTCGCCGTTGCGGCGAACGGCCCTGATCACGTCGACGAGCTCGGGGTGGATCAGCGCGTGGTTCCACACCAGGCCGAGGGCGAGAGCGCCAGGGCTGGCCGCGAGCACGTTGTTCGAGGGATCAACGACGACGCCAGCAGACTCCATCGCCTCGATGACCTGCTCTACGCCGTCGGGTACGCCCTGCGAGGTGACGTCTACCGCCCGCTGACCACGCCGCGCGGCGGCAATGACGAGGATGGTGACGCCAATGCCGACGATGACGCCGAATACCAGCGACAGCGGCACCAGCAGGGCTGAGTCCATAGCGACTAGATTAGTTACCCATCGAGGGTCGGATGCCACTGGGGGCCGAATCCAGCGAGACACCAACAGATGTTCAGTCGTGCAACACCTGCTGTTAACCTGGCAGCGGCATCGTTGCCTCGACTGTGCTGGTGACCCATGCCAGCGTTCGAAAGGGAATTGCAATGCGTGAGGTATTCCAGCAGGAGCTGCGTGAGGTGCAGGAGCGACTCGTAGAGATCGCCGCGCTCGTCGCCGTCTCCATCGACAACGCCACTCGCGCCTTCAACGAGTCGAACGTCTCGCTTGCCGAGCAGGTCATCGCGGATGACGACAAGATCGACGTCGCCGCCCTCGAGCTCGACGAGCTCGCCATCAACATCCTCGCCCGCCAGCAGCCGGTCGCCCGCGACCTGCGCATCGTCGTGAGCGCGCTGCGCATCTCTGCCTCGCTCGAGCGCATGGGCGACATGGCTGAGCACATCGCACAGCTGGCCCGCTACCGCTTTCCTGACAAGGTTGTGCCGAAGAGCCTGCGCAGCACCTTTGCCGAGCTCGGCTCGCTCGATGTCGCGATCGCCCAGAAGCTCGTCGAGCTGCTCAAGACCGAAGAGGTTCGCCTCGCCGAAGAGATTCGCAACGATGACGACCGCATCGACGCACTGCACCTCAGCGTGTTCGACAAGGTTCTCGGTGAGACGTGGAAGGGCGGCGCGGTCGACACCGTCGACGCCACCCTCGCCTCGCGCTACCACGAGCGCTTCGCCGACCACGCCGTCTCGATCGCCAAGAAGGTCCAGTACCTGGCGACCGGCGACTGGGTCGCCTCGGAGTAACTGCCAGACCGCTGGGTTCACTTGCGGGATCGCGCTCGCGGGCGTTGGCTAGCATCATGAGCAAAGATCCCGGAACCCAGGACGAGCCCGTCATGGACGGCGCCACCGACGACATGAGTGCCCCCGGCACCTCAAAGACCGAAGCCGCCGACCTGCAGCAGGCCGGTCGAGACGACGAGATCGAGCCTCCCCGCACCTCGGAGTAACCACCGTGCGCGCCCTCGCCCTTCTGGCGTGCCTTCCGGCAGTCGTCGGCGCGTGGCTGCTCGTCGACGCCGACGACATTGGGCCGGCGATGGCCTGGCTGCTGCTGCCCGCGGTTGCCGCCGGCGTGATCCTCAGCCAGCGCTTCTACCCGCTGCGGCTCACCAGCCGCGACACCGAGCGAATGAACGCGCTGTGGAAGCGCACCTTCGCCGATGTCGGCTGGATCGCGCTCGGCTACCTCGTGGTCCTCTTCGCCTCAGCGATCGCCACGCAGGTCGTCGACCCTGATGTCACCGTCTTCGCGGTCAACCCCTTCATCGCCTTTTTGGCCGGCGCCGCGGCCCTGCTGGGTGTCGTCGGCGGCTTCATCACGGTGCTGCCGGTCGTCACCCTTGTCGTAACGCTCGCGCGGCTCGTCGCCGGAAAGACTCCGGATGCGGGCCAGACCGCCGCGGCCACCCTGCTGCTGTCGGTCGCGGTCTTCGCCACATCCCTCGTTCTGGCCACCGCCATCGACACCGGAGGCAGTCCTCGTGGCGAGGCGTGGACGGCCATCTTCGTGCTCGTCACCGGCATCGAGTCAGAGGAGGCCCGCATCGTCTCGCAGCCGCTCGCCTGGGTGGCGCGCGTCGCCCTTGCCGCGATCGTCGGCAGCATCGTGTGGCTCGCGGCTATCGCGCGGCGCGAGAAGCGCGGCCTCGCCGCCGAGGGCTAGGCGAGATTCTTGCGTGCCTCGTCGAGGCGTTCGCCGAACTCGCGCGCGAGCGTGGGCGACGAGTAGACGCGCATCATCCAGAGGTTGCGGATGAGGTCGTAGCGCCCCGCGGGAAAACCCAGCTGCTGCGCGATGTGCTCGTGCTTCGACGTGGGAGTCTGCGGCTGCCCGACCATCGCGATGAAGGTCACGAAGCTATCGAGGGTGACGCCTTCGGCAGAGGCGGTCGCGGCATCGGGGTCAGAGGTGTCAAACCGCGCCGGCTGCCGCTCGGGCACGACCGGGGTTCGTCGGTCGCGTCGCGTCTTGAACAGCGACATCGGGTACCTCTTTTCACGCGGATACTGCTATTTCCAGTATGCCGCTTAATGCCCCCGAATGGGGGACACGCCGGCTGAGGCGGTTATCGCCCTCAAACGGTGTTCGGAATCGCGGGCCGGCGCGATTGGCCCGGTACGCTGACCGGGATGAAAGCCGTGCTCGCACCCGATCGCTACCGCGTGACCGCGTGGCTGCTCGGAGTCGTGGCGCTCATGTCTCCGGCGCTGCTGCTCGCGCAGTTCTCTGCGAACGAGGAGCGCGACATGCTCTCGATCATTCTGTGGCTCGTCATTCCCAACGCCATCGCCGGATTCGTGCTCTCATGGCGATTCACCGACCTGCCCGACCCACTCGCCCCGAACACCAGTCCCGCAGCGCAGCGCTGGTCGCGAGCGGCCGACCGCGGGTTTGTGGACGCCATCATCGTGCTGCTGATCCAGTTCGTCGGCGTGGTCGTCATCCAGCTGGGTGTGGCCCTCAGCGAGAACGACTGGAGTGACTTCGCTGAAGGCCCCCTGCTGATCACGGCCATCGCCGGCATGGCGCTGTTTCTCGCGGTGCTGGCGGGCATGTTCGTGGTCGCGCCGGTGCGCATGCTCGGCGGATGGATCGCCACGCGCCTCTCCGGCGGCCGCACCGACTCGTCCCGCCCCGCGGTCGCGCTGCTGCTGCTCGTGATCGTGCCGCTCGCGATCATGATCGTTCTCGCGGGCTACGCCGCACCCCAGGCGGTCGGCACCACTGCGAAGGCGGTGGCCGGCTTCACCCTCTTCGCCCAGGTGCTCTTCACGGCGCAGGGAGATACAGGGCAGCAGGTGTTCGCCTGGATCGCGCGCGTGCTGATCGTGGTTCTCGCGCTCGACCTGTGGTGGATCGTGCGGATCGCGCTGCGCCGAAAGCGACCCTCCTAGTCGGGGTAGCCGTACAAACTCGAGGTAGACAGACTCGATACCATGAGCGACCTGCGCGACCGTGTTCCCGGGCACTCTCTGATTGATGAGCTCTTGCGGCAGTGGGACATCGGAACGATTCACATCGACGAGACCTCCAACGGCATCGTGATCGATGAAGAAGCGGAGGGCTGGTACCGAGGCGTGCTGGGAGAGCGGAAGGTCGCCGCCATCCTCAGTCAGCTGAGCGAGGACTGGACAGTCCTACATTCCGTTCCCGTGGGCAGCGGAATGAGCGACATCGACCACGTCGTCATCGGACCGTCTGGCGTTTTCACCATCAACACCAAGTTCAGCCCGGGCAAAGACGTGTGGGTGGCGGGGCGCGGGATGTACGTGGGGGGATCGAAGCAGCCATACGTCACGAACATGCTCCACGAGGCGCGCCGTGCGTCGAACTTTCTTTCACGAGCATCGGGATTGACAGTGCCGGTAACGGGTCTGATCGTGTTCGTCGACCCTGCGAAGATCACCCATAAAGCCGTTGCGGGAGGCGGTGAGTACGACCCTCCGGTCAAGGTGATCCGTCAAACCGATCTACTCAACGAGTTCCTCGCTCGACCGGAATTCAGTCTCGATCAGATCGCGCGAATCTCCGCTGCCGCCATCGACGGCAAGACATGGTCCGTGACCGCTAGTGCATCGTCAAACGCGTCTCACATCTCTCGCGAGTTCGCGGCCCTCGAACAGGCTGTGGGACCGCGGCTGCAACTTCCGCGCGCACGCTCATCGGCCGTGCAGCCAGACCACCCGACGCGGTCAACCACGCGCAAGTACAGCGCGCCCTATGGAGCACCGCGCTCGCCCAGCAGGCGCCGGCCGAAGAAGTCCGGGCTGGAGCGGCTCGTCACTGAGCTAGCCTTCCCAGTCGTCGGCCTTGTCATCCTGTGGTTCTGGCTGCAAAACCGCTAGATAGCTACTTCTTGGCGCCCTGCGCCGCGACCGCCGCCGCGCCCGCGGCCGCAGCCTCGGGGTCGAGGTAGGCGCCGGGCTTCGTGGGCGTGAAGTCGTCATCCAGCTCGTAGACCAGCGGGATTCCGGTCGGGATGTTCAGCTCGGCGATGGCGTCGTCTGAGATGCCGTCGAGGTGCTTGACCAGCGCGCGCAGCGAGTTGCCGTGGGCGGTGACGAGAACGGTGTCGCCGTTCTTCAGCGACGGGATGATGTCGCTCTGCCAGTAGGGCAGCATGCGATCGATGACGATCTTGAGGCTCTCGGTGCGCGGAATCTCGCCGTCGATGTTCGCGTAGCGCTCGTCGTTGACCTGGCTGTACTCGGCGTCGTCGGCCAGCACGGGCGGCGGCACGTCGAAGCTGCGGCGCCACTCCATGAACTTCTCCTCGCCGTAGGTCGCGAGGGTCTCAGCCTTGTCGAGGCCCTGCAGCGAGCCGTAGTGGCGCTCGTTGAGGCGCCAGCTGCGCTTGACCGGAATCCACAGGCGGTCGGCCGCCTCGAGCGCGAGGTTCGCGGTCTGGATCGCGCGGGTCAGCAGGCTCGTGTAGAGAATGGTCGGCTTCAGGCCGGATGCGGCGAGCAGCTCGCCCGCGCGCTTCGCCTCGGCGACTCCCTGGTCGCTGAGGCGCACATCCACCCAGCCGGTGAACAGGTTCTTCTGGTTCCAGTCGGAGTTGCCGTGGCGAAGCAGGATGAGCGTGTAAGTCATGGCTTCAGCCTACTGAGCGCGTCGAGCCTGTCGAGACGTACATCGGTCTCGACAGGCTCGGCCCTCGACATCAGACGAGTGTCGCGACGACCTTCTCGAGGGCGTCGAAGAACGCGTTGTAGCCGGCGACCGTCGCGGCGATCTGCTCGTCACTGAAGCCGTAGCCAGGCTGGAACAGCGACACCTCGGTGCCACCCTCCACCTCGGTGAAGGTGGTGACGACGGGATCGAGACCCGGTACGAGCGGCACGTCAGAGAGCACGTACTCGATGCGCGAGATGGGCTCGACGACGCGGTACTCGCCGTCCCAGTCGATGCGGTTGCCGTCGGGCAGCAGCATGACGGCGGCGAGCTTGCCGCCCGGGCGCACGTCCATGACAACACTGTCGAGCGGAACCTCCACCTCCTCCGTGCCGAACCAGATGGCGAAGTGCTCTGGCTTAGTCCAGGCATCCCAGACGAGCTGGCGCGGGGCGTCGATAACGCGGGTGACGGTGAATCCGTCGGTCATGGTGTTTCTCCTTTTTGTAGACGTGCGAGGTAGCTGTCGAGGGCACCGAGGCTGTCTTTCCAGAACTGCTCGTAGTCGCCGATCCAGGCGGATGCCGCGGCGAGCGGCGCCGCATCCAGGCGTGCCGGCCGGTACTTGGCGTCGCGACCGCGGCTCACCAGTCCCGCCGACTCGAGCACCCCGAGGTGCTTCGAGATGGAGGCGAAGGTGAGCTCGAAGGGCTCGGCGAGCTGCCCGACCGTTGCCTCGCCCTGCGA